>CAMELY010000014.1 GCA_945926565.1 uncultured Clostridia bacterium
AAGCTGACCGGGATCGACTATGTTACCGGCACCAGCGACGCCTTGAATACCGACTTCATCATGGATATGATGTTCGCTCAGAATCCCTCTGTCGCAAAGGTGGGCCTGCTGTACTCCCTGTCTGAACCCAACTCTGCCAAGCCCATTGCCGACGCCAAGGCCTATCTGGATACTAAGGGCATCGAGTATGTTGAGCAGACCGCCAATACCAACGATGAAGTAGTTGCTGCCGCCTCCGCCCTGATCGCTGCCGGTGTGGACGCCGTGTTTACTCCTACCGATAACGTCATCATGGCCGCAGAGCTGGCTATCTATGAAGATCTTGCCAAAAACGGCATCCCCCACTACACCGGCGCTGACTCCTTCGTCCGCAACGGCGCCTTCGCCACCTGCGGCGTCAACTACACCGACCTGGGCGCCTACACCGCCGACATGGCCATCCAGTGCCTCGAGAGCGGCGAGGTTCCCGAGTACCATGTGATGGAGGGCGGCATCATCACCGTCAACACCGAGACCGCCGCCGCGCTGAACGTGGACTACTCCGCCTTCAACGATCTGGGTGCTGTCATCAGCGAGGTTGTCACCACCGAGGAGTAAGCTTCGTATTTCCTCTTGCCCGGGGCGGCTCTGCCGCCCTGGGCAACTGCCGCTTTTTCCCTCCTTTATGGGTTTCACAGCCGCTCCTCCATACCCTGGCTTCCATGCCACGCTGTGGAGGCACCGCATGACCCCGGACACCATCTTTAAACCGGCGGGCGCACAATGTGCGCCCCTACCCTCCAATCATGATTTCACGCCATCCTCTTTGAGAAAGGGAGAACCTGACCTATGCTTTCACTTTCCGTTGTGCAAAACGCGCTGGAGGTGGGCTTTATCTACGCCCTGGTGGCCCTGGCCCTCTTCCTGAGCTACAGCATTCTGAACATCGCCGACATGACCACCGACGGCGGCTTTACCCTGGGCTGCGCCGTCTCCGCCTCGGTCTGCATCATGGGCCACCCGGTGCTGGCCCTGTTTGCCGCCATGATCGCCGGCGCTATGGCGGGCTTTATCACCGCTTTTCTCCAGACCAAGCTGGGGGTGCCCTCCATCCTGGCCGGCATCGTCACCAACACCGGCCTGTACACCGTCAACCTGGCGGTTATGGGCTTTTCCAGCAACCTCTCCCTGTTTAACTGCGACTCCATCTTCACCCTGGCCAAGGACGCCCTGTCCCCGGTGGTGGGAAGCTGGTACAAGCTGATCGTGGCCGCCCTCATTACCCTGATCATCTGCACCCTGACGGTGCTCTTCCTGGGCACCCGGCTGGGCATTTCCATCCGGGCCACCGGCGACAACCCGGACATGGTGCGGGCCTCCTCCATCAACACCGCCACCATGATCACCATCGGCCTGTGCCTTTCCAACGCCATGACCTCCCTCTCCGGCGCCGTGCTGGCCCAGTACAACAAGTCCTCCGACATCAACCTGGGCACCGGCATGGTGGTCATCGGTCTGGCCTCCCTCATCATCGGCGAGACGCTGGTGGGCAAGGGCGGCATGTTCCGTTGCGTGCTGGCGGTGCTGGTGGGCAGCGTCCTCTACCGGTTCATCATCGCCCTGGCCCTCAAGATGAACGTCCCTGCCGAGTGCCTCAAGCTGGTCTCCGCCATCATCGTGGGCTTTGCCATCGCCCTGCCCAGCCTGAAAAACTGGGCCGCCTTCCAAAAGCGGAAATGGGCCGCTCTCCACGGAAAGGAGGCGCAGTGACATGCTGGAGCTGACCAACCTCTCCAAGACCTTCAATCCCGGCACCCCCAACCAGAAGACCGCCCTCTCCCACCTGAACTTCCGGCTGGAGGACGGGGACTTTGTCACCATCGTGGGCTCCAACGGCGCCGGCAAGTCCACCCTGTTCAACGCCATCGCCGGCACCTTCTATGTGGACGAGGGCTCCATCCGGCTGGACGGGAAGGACATCACCTACCTCCCGGAGTATAAGCGCTCCCGGGTCATCGGCCGCCTCTTCCAGGATCCCCTCAAGGGTACCGCGCCCCACATGTCCATCGAGGAAAACCTCTCCCTGGCCTATCTCCGGGCGTCAAAGCCGGGCTTCGGCGCCTTCAGCCGGGTGTCCAAGGCGGACAAGGCCATGTTCCGGGATCATCTGGCCCTGCTGGGCATGCACCTGGAGGATCGGATGAAGCACCCGGTGGGCCTGCTCTCCGGCGGACAGCGCCAGGCCCTGACCCTGCTCATGGCCACCATCGTCACCCCTCAGCTGCTGCTGCTGGATGAGCACACCGCCGCCCTGGACCCGGCCACCGCCGAAAAGGTGCTGGAGCTGACCCGCTCCATCGTGGCGGAGCGGCACATCTCCTGCATGATGGTCACCCACAATATGCATCAGGCCATCACCATGGGCAACCGCACCCTGATGATGAGCGACGGCTCCATTGTCCTGGATCTCAAGGGCAAGGAGCGAGAGGGCCTGACAGTGGAGCAGATGCTCCAGATGTTCCGGGACAAGGCGAACAAGGCGCTGGACAACGACCGGATTCTCCTCTCCTCTCTGGGAAACTGAGGAAAAACAGTTCGGGGCCGCTGCTGACGCAGCGGCCCTCAGTCTGCCGATGGAGATTGGCACAATGCGGCGGGGGCAAGCCCCCGCCCTACTGAAATCCCATACGACAATGTATTGCAGACAGACCAAGGCGTCCGACCCCAAGGGGCCGGACGCCTTTTGGATTTGTATGGGTTGTCTCCGGGAAAGCCGGACAGGAATCAGGAGGCCTTGCGGCTGGAGACCACGTCGAAGATGACGGCGATCAGCAGCACGCCGCCCTTGACCACATACTGCCAGGAGTCGCCGATGCCCATGATGGACATGCCCATGTTGATGACGCCCAGCAGCAGAGCGCCGATGACCACGCCGCCCACGGTACCGCTGCCGCCGTAGGCGGAGGCGCCGCCGATGAAGCAGGAGCCGATGGCGTCCATCTCGAAGGAGGTGCCGGTCTGGCCGCTGACAGAGCCCACGCGGGCCACGCACAGCAGGCCGCACAGGCCGGCCAGCAGACCCATGTTGGTGTAGGCCGCGAAGTAGATCTTATTCGTGTCGATACCGGAGAGCTTGGTGGCCTTCTCGTTGCCGCCCACGGCGTAGAAGTAACGGCCAAAGGCGGTCTTGGAGGTGATGAAGTTATAGATCAGGCAGATGGCGACCACCCAGACCAGCATGACGGAGATGCCCTTATACTGGCTCAGCAGCCAGCAGTACCACAGGATAACGGCGCTGATAATGACGCTGCGGCCATAGTCGCCGGCGGCACTGTTCTGATGATAGCCCTTTTTGGCCTTGTTGGCCCGGGAGAGATAGGTGGAGACGATCACATAGACGGCGGCGACCACGCCCACCACGATGGGGGAGAGCAGGCGCTCATCGTTGTCCAGGCCGGGGATCTTGATGTAAGAGGTGAACAGGTTGAGGAAGCGGGGATCCTGGATGGAGACGGTCTTGGAGTCCAGCACCAGACGGCCCAGGCCGCGGAAGATGAACATGCCGGCCAAGGTGGTGATGAAGGGGGGAATGCGGACAAAGCCGATCCAGTAGCCCTGCCAGACGCCCACGGCCAGGCCGATGACCAGGCCCAGCAGCACGGTCAGATAGGGGTTCCAGCCCAGGTTGGTGATGCCCACAGCGGCCACGCCGCCCACCAGACAGATGACCGAGCCCACGGACAGGTCAATGTTGCCGCCGGTGAGGATGCACAAAAGCATGCCGCAGGCCATAACCAGAACGTAGCCGTTCTGCAGCAGCAGGTTGGACATGTTCTGGGCGTACAGCAGACGGCCGTTGGTCAGGAAATAGAAGAGGATGAACACCACCACAAGGGCGATGACCATGGTGTATTTTCTCAGAAAATCCAACGTCTTCTGGGCAAAGCCGCCCTTGGAGACGCTGACAGATTTGGTTTTGCTTGCCATTGTTTGTTACACTCCTTTGTCGCCCTTATTTGGTGGAACGGATGATATGGCCCATAATGATCTCCTGGGTGGCCTCCTTGGCGTTCAGCTCGGCCAGCAGCTTGCCCTCGTTCATGACATAGATGCGGTCGCACATGCCCAGCAGCTCAGGCATCTCGGAGGAGATCATAATGACCGACTTGCCATTGGCCACCATCTGGTTGATGAGGCAATAGATGTCGTACTTGGCGCCCACGTCGATGCCGCGGGTGGGCTCGTCCAGAATGAGCACGTCCGGCTCGGTAAACATCCACTTGCCCAGCAGCGCCTTCTGCTGGTTGCCGCCGGAGAGGTTGCCCACCGCCTGCTCAATGGTGGGGGTCTTGGTGCCCATGGCCTCGGTCATGTCGCCGGCCACCTTGACCTCCTTGTCCCGGTCGATCACGCCGTTGGTGCACACCTTGTCCAGCCGGGGCAGGGTGGTGTTGAAGCGGATGGACTCGCCCAGAATCAGGCCGTTGGTCTTCCGGTCCTCGGTGACGTAGGCCAGGCCGTGCTTGATGGCCGCCTCGCAGTTTTTCAGGTGCACCTGCTTGCCGTTGATGAACAGCTCACCGGAGATATTGGTGCCGTAGCTCTTGCCGAAGATGGACATGGCCAGCTCGGTGCGTCCGGCGCCCTGCAGGCCGGAGAAGCCGACCACCTCGCCCTTGTGAACGGTGAAGGAGATATTGTCGTCCACAATCCGCTCGGGATACAGGGGATGATGCACGGTCCAGTTCCGAACCTCCAGGCCGACCTCCGGCTGGATGTTGTGCTCCCGCTCGGGATAGCGGTCGTCCATGGCGCGGCCCACCATGCCCTTGATGATCCGGTCCTCGCTGAACTCGTCCACGCCCTTGACCAGGGTCTCAATGGTGGCGCCGTCGCGGATGATGGTGGCCTTGTCAGCGCAGTAGATGATCTCATTGAGCTTGTGGGTGATGATAATGGAAGTCAGGCCCTGCTTCTTAAACTCAATCAGCAGATCCAGCAGCATCTTGGCGTCCTCATCGTTCAGCGAGGAGGTGGGCTCGTCCAGGATGAGCAGCTTGACGTTTTTGGAGAAGGCCTTGGCGATCTCTACCAGCTGCTGCTTGCCGGTGCCGATATCCTTGATCAGGGTCTGGGCGGACTCATACAGGCCCACCTGCTTCATATGTTTTTCGGCCTCACTGTAGGTTCTGTCCCAATCAATGAAGCCCAGCTTATTTTTGAATTCATTGCCCAGGAACATATTCTCGCCGATGGTCAGCAGCGGAATCAGGGCCAGCTCCTGGTGGATAATGACGATGCCCTTGGCCTCGCTGTCTCTCAGCGTCTTAAACTCGCACAGCTGGCCGTCATAATAGATCTCACCGGTATAGGTGCCCACGGGATAGATGCCGGACAGGACGTTCATCAGGGTGGACTTACCGGCGCCGTTTTCACCGATCAGAGCGTGGATCTCGCCTCGCTCAACCACCAGATTCACGTTGTCCAGCGCCTTGACGCCGGGAAACTCCTTGGTGATGGATTTCATCTCCAGAATGATGTCTGCCAAAGTGGGGATCCTCCTCTCCCTTAAATGGTTTGAAGGGATTGTTGCGGCGGTACAAAAACGGGCGGGGCAGATGCCCCGCCCGTCTCAGATCAGAGTGGAACTTTCAGTAAGATTACTGAGCAGCAGCCAGATATCCATCGTCGCCCATGACATACAGGCCGGTATCCACCAGCTCCTGCAGGTTGTCCTTGGTGATGACGGAGGGCACCAGCAGGAAGGAGGGGCACTTGTTGCCGGCAGAGGTCTCATAGGACTCGGTGTCGTAAGCGCACTCCACGCCGAAGCTGTCGCACAGGGAGCCGTCGATGGTGGCGCCGGACAGCATGGCCTTGGCCAGCTCCAGGGTGACAACGGCCTCGTTGGCCACGTTCTTGTAGACGGTCATGGTCTGCTTGCCGTCCACGATGTTCTTCAGGTTGGCGATGTCGCCGTCCTGACCGGTGACGATGATCTCGTTGCCGCCGGCATAGTCAGACTCGAGGGCCTGAACAACGCCCAGAGAGGTGGAGTCGTTGGAGCAGACCCAGGCGTCCAGCTGAGTGCCGTCAGCATAGTAGGAGGCCAGGATGTTCTGAGCGCGCTCCATGGCGGTGTCGGTGTTCCACTGAGCGGTAGCCACGGCGTCAAACTCGGTCTGGCCGGAGACGACCACCAGAGTGCCGGCGTCGATGTAGGGCTTCAGGACGTCAAAGGCGCCGTTGAAGAAGTAGCCGGCGTTGTTGTCGGCGGGGTCGCCGGCGGTGAACTCGATGTTATAGGTCTTGTCACCGGCGTTGGCCAGATCCAGAGCGGACTCAACATACTGGCCCTGGAGGGTGCCGACGGTGTAGTTATCGAAGGAGACGTAGTAGGAGACAGCGTCGTTCAGAATCAGGCGGTCATAGGAGATGACGGGCACTTCGGCCTCGGCAGCCTCGTTCATGACGGTGTTCAGCGCCTCGCCGTCGATGGCGGCGACGATCAGCAGATCCACGTCCTCAGCCAGCATGTTCTGAATGTCGTTGACCTGACGGCCGGAGTCGTTGTCGGAGTAGGTCAGGATGGTCTCAAAGCCGGCGGCCTTGAACTGCTCGTCCAGGTAAGAACCGTCGCGGTTCCAACGCTCCAGGGACTGGGTGGGCATGGAGATGCCGATCTTGCCGGTGGCGGCAGCGGGCTCCTCAGCGGGCTCCTCGGCAGCAGGCTCCTCAGCGGGCTCCTCGGCGGCGGGCTCCTCAGCGGCAGGAGCGTCGTCCTTGGGCTGCTCAGCGGGTGCGCTGGAACCGCCGCAGGCCACCAGGGACAGGGCCATGACCAGTGCAAGGATCATTGCGAGTAACTTTTTCATGTTCTTCCTCCTCATGGATTTTCCCGGCTGAGCCGGGCCGTTTGGTGGGATCCGTTCCCGGGATCCCTAACTGCCATTCATTATATCGGTCAGCCCCGAAAATAGGAAGAAATAGAATTGGGAAAACATGGTGCATTTTTGGTTTTTATATTTGCAAAAGTGCCACAAGCTAGGATTATTTTGCTTGGCTTTTTTTGCAGTGCAAGATTGTGCTATCATTACAAAGCGCCTCCGAAAAACCGGAGGCGCTTTTGTCATTCTGACGAAAACAGAAGCTGTTTTTTGTGGATTGTGCTAATCTATGCTCCTCAGCCGCCGTCCCGCTCCCGCTCATTCAGGTTGAGGTAGACCTCATCCTCCAGGTGGAAGCCGCCGTCGATGATGACCTCCTTCATATTCTCCGCGGTGACCTTGATCGGCTCGATGAGCTGCGTTGGGATCTGGCCCCAGCCGTTGTCACGGGTCTCCAGCCCCAGCTCCTCCCCCTGCACCAGACGGATGGTGTATTCCGCCGCGGTGCGGGCCAGCTTTTCCACCGGCTTGTAGACCGTCATGGCCTGGGTGCCCTCCACAATCCGCTGACAGGCGGCCAGGTCGGCGTCCTGGCCCACCAGACACACCGAGCCGGCCAGCCGGTGCTCGGACAGGGCCTGGAAGGCCTGGGTAGCCATGTCATCGTTGCCGCACATGACCCCGGAGAACCGGATCCCCTGATCCAGGGCCTCCTCCACCCCGGCATAGGCGGTCTCCGCCAGCCAGCCCTCGGCCGCGCGGGTATAGGCCACCCGGAGGGGATGCTCCTCCAGCACCGACCGGAAGCCGGCAACCACCTCCGCCACATTGCTGTCGCTGTCCGGGCCGGTGATGCAGATAATGCTGCTCCCCACCTCCAGGTTTTCCGCCAGCGTCTCTCCCATCATCCGGCCCACTGCCTCGTTGTCAAAGGAGATATAGAGATCCAAATTGGCGCTGTCAATCATCCGGTCATAGGCGACGACTACAATCCCGGCGTCCTTTGCCTTCTGAATCACCTCGCTCATGGCATAGCAGTCCACAGCGATGATGACGATGGCGTCCATCCGCTTCTCAATGAAATATTCCACCTGGTCGATCTGCTCATCCACATCTCCGTTGGCGTTCTGGACGTAGACTCTGGCCCCCAGATCCTGGGCGGTGGAGACAAAGATGTCCTGATCCCGGCGCCAGCGCTCGATGACAAAGGAGTCGAAGGTCATGCCGATCTGAATGTACTCCTCCTCCCCGCCGCTCTCCTGCTGGTCGGGGGCAGACGCCTCCCGGCAGCCGGCCAGCCCCGCCGTCAGGCACAGGGCCAGCAGCAGGCAGATCAGCCGTCTGATGGTTGCTCTCATCCGGATCAAGCCTCCTTTCCCCAGACGCCTCACAGATGGGCGTCCCGAAACTCGGTGGGGGTAACCCCCTCATATTTTTTGAAGATGCGGCTGAAATAGCTGGGATCCCCGTAGCCCACACTGAGACAGACCTGCTTGATGCTGTTGGAGGGATCCAGCAGCATCCGCTTGGCCTGGGCGATGCGGAGCTTGGTCAGATATTCCACAAAGTTCTCCCCCACCTCGTCCTTGAACAGCTTGCTGAAGTAGTAGGGGCTGACGTGAACCTCCCGGGACACCTCGTCCAGGGTGAGATCCCGGCGGTAGTTTTTGCGGATATACTCCTGGGCCAGGGCCACCGTGCCCACGGAGCGGTCCGCCTTGCTCTGAGAGACGGAGCGGCAGGCGGCGGTGATCTTGTCCAGATACCAGCTGCGCAGGTCGGCGTAGTTGTCAAAGGCCAGCACCGTCTCCAGGTAGCCCCGGCGCTGCAAAAAGTGATAGGTCTGTCCGCCGGTGTGGAAGGCGATGTATTCCGCCCGCATGACCAGCTCCAGCGCCTTGAGCTTGATGTCCATGGGATAGGCCCCGTAGTTTTCCGTCATGCAGTCGAAGAACTGGCAGGCCAGCAGCCGGGCGTGGGGGAGGTTTCCCTCTCCCACATAGTCGTACATCCGGTACTCCTGCTCGCTGGGGTAGCCCTCCTCCCACTCCCGCTCCAGAGGCAGGTCGTTGAAGTGGGCGATGTCGGCGCCGTTCTGCTCCAGCGCCTCCACCGCCTGGCGGTAGGAGTCGTAGAGCTGGCTCATGGGCTGGATGGAGCCGATGCCCATGCGGAAGGTGAGGCCGGTGCGCCGCTCCAGCCGCTGCACCAGGGCCTGGGCCTGCTCCACAATGGCCAGGCGGGCGGTATACTCGTCTCCCGGCGCGGCGCAGGGCACCACCGCGATGATCCGGTTGGTCATAAGGGGGCCAACCACCGCCTGGAAGGCGGCCTTGATCTGGTCCCGGCAGATGCCATAGGCCGAGAGAGCCTGGGTGTCCTGCTCCACCAGATCGTCCTCATCCGAGGCGGCGGAGCGGGTCTCCAGCACCATCAGATAGCCGCAGTCCTGCTCGATGCCCAGCAGGGAGCAGTAGTTCTCATAGCTGCCGGAGACGTTCTGCAGCAGCACCGAGTAGATAAAGCCGGACTCCAGCATGGGCAGGGCGGTCTCCAGCTTCTCCCGGATCATCAGATTGCTGGTGCGCTTTTTCCGGGCGGCGTCCACCTGATTCATCGCCTTCTGGATCGCCTCCACCGCCACCGCCTTGCGCACCGGCTTGGTGATAAATGCCATGACCCCCAGATCAATGGACTCCTTGGCGTAGTCAAAGTCGTCGTAGGCGCTGACCACGATAAAGATGGTGGAGCGGTGGGTCTGGCGCAGCTCCCGGATGGCGTCGATGCCGTTGATGCCGGGCATTCGGATGTCCATGAGGACAATGTCCGGCTGGAACTCCTCCGCCAGCTCGATGGCCGCCCGGCCGCTCTTGGCGGTGCGCACCTGGCACTGATCACCGAAATTCTTTTGGACGATGTAGGTCAGGGCGTCCAGGACGATGCCCTCGTCGTCGGCCAGCATGATTTTATACATGATCCTCCTCCTTCTCAAAGGGCAGGCAGATTCGGACGGTAGTACCCTGCTCTGGGTCATTTGAGGTGATGGTCATCACGTCCTCCCGGCCATAAAACAGCCGCAGCCGGGCCAGCACATTGCGCAGGCCCACGCTGGTATGGCCGTCGGCGGGCTCCTCCTCCGGGGCGCCGGAGAGAATCCGACGGGCCACCGCCGGATCCATGCCGGTGCCGTTGTCGATGACCGAGATGAGATAGCCCTCCTCTCCCCGGGCCACGTCGATGGACACCCGCTTCTCCCACTCCACCTCCCGGAGGCCGTGCTCCACGGCGTTTTCCACCAGGGGCTGGAGCACCAGACCGGGCAGGGTGAGCTGGGGCACCACCGGCAGTCCGGTGCGGGCAAAGTGAATCTCCCCCGAGAAGCGGACGTTGATGACGTAGAGATAGTTCTCCACCTGCCGGAGCTCCTCCTCCAGGGTGGACAGCTCCCCCACCTTTTTCACATTGTAGCGGAAGAAGTCCGCCAGGTTTTCGATGAACAGGCAGGTGTCCTCCGCACCCTCCAGCATGGCCAGCTGGGCGCCGGCGTTGAGGGTGTTGTAGAGGAAATGGGGGTTGATCTGGGCCTGGAGGGAGCGGAGCTCCGCCTCCTTCAGGTGGGTCTCCATCAGCAGCCGCTCCTCCACCAGCCGCTTCTCCCCCTCCATCTGGGCCTTGATCTGGCGGATGTTGTCGTTGAGACTGACCACCATCTGGTTGAAGGCCCGGGCCACCACGGCAAACTCGTCGCTGCCCTGAGCCGGCAGCAGCTCCACATTGAGATTGCCCTGGCTCACCTGATCCGCCCGCTGGGTCAGCAGGGTCAGGGGCCGGGTCATCGCCCCCACGAAAAAGAGCAGCAGCAGGAAGTTGAGCAGGATGGCCAGCACCAGCAGCACCAGGCTGAGCAGCTCCACCGAGCCCAGAGACTGGAGCAGCAGGGCGTAGCTCTCCGAGTTGACCCGGAACTGCTGGTCGTTGAGGCTCTCAATGGTGTCGGCGATGTAGCCGTAGAGCCGGGTGGCCTGGTCATAGCTGGCCTTGTACTGCTCGATGTCCCGGCCCCGCTTGGCGGTGACCGCCTCCTCCGCCAGGGCCAGATATTCCTGGGACATGGTGCGGATATTCTTCTCCGCCAGCAGCATGGGGCTGTCGCTGGGCCTGTCGTTGAGGCTCTCAATGCAGCGCTGATAGTCCTGGACGTTCCGGTAGTAGCCCTCCAGCGTGTCCGAGCCCTTGGCGGTGAGGTACTCATAGATGCTGTCCTGGACGCTGTCCAGGGTGTCGGAGAGGGTGCTCAGGCTGATATTGCTGTCATAAATGGTGTCCAGGGTGTCCACCATCCGGTTGATGCTCATGTACATATACAGGTTGACCAGCACCACCAGGCTCATGCTGACGGCAAAGGCCAGGGACACCTTGGTGCGCAGGGGCAGGCCGCTGAACCAGCTCCAGCAGCGTCCGATCAGCTTTTTCATGGCTCCGCCTCCTGCTGGGCCAGATAGTCCTCCACCGTCTCCTGGGTGATGACGATCTGATCCACCGTGGTATAGCCGCTGGTACGGCCGTAGGACAGGTATTCATCCAGCGATGCGATGGCCTGCTGGCCCAGCTGCTGGGGGTCCACCGTGACGGTGGCGTAGATAATCCCCTTTTGGATGGCGGTGAGGGTGTGGCTGGAGTCATAGTTGCCGATGATCCGCACCTGACCCACCCGGTTATAGTCCACCACCGCCTGATAGGCGCTGATGGTGTCCATATTGTTGAGGCAGACCAACAGATCCGGCCGCTCCTCTCCGCTCATAATCAGATCCCGAATGGCCTCCTCGGCGGAGAAGGAATTGGTGCTGTCCACCGTCACCGCCTGGATGGTCAGGGTCAGATCCTCACAGGCCTCCAGAATGGCGGAGTAGAGGATCTCCTGACTGGTACCCCGGCTGCTGTCCAGCAGGACGGTGACCCGCTGGATCTCCTCTCCCTGCTCCCGATACAGCTGCCGGATGAGCTGGCCGTATTCCTGGCCCTGATCGTAGTTGTTGCCGCCCACATGGGCCTGGCGGCTGCTGTTTGGGTCGTCCTCCATCAGGGTGACCACCGGGATCTCCCGCTCCGCCGCCTCCTCGATGAGCTGGGTCATCTCCTCCGAGCCGTCGGGATAGACCAAAATGCCGTCCACCTGCTGGGCGATGGCCATGCGCATCCGCTCCTGGAGGTCGTAGCTGCCGGACAGACTGCTGCCCGTCAACTCCAGATAGGCGCCGCAGTCCCGGGCGTCCTGGAGGGCGGCAGTGTAGACGCTGGCCCAGAAGGGGTCGTCCCCGTCGTCCACCACCAGGGCAAAATGGAGGTTGTAAAAGTCGCTGCTCTCCGTCTCCGGCTGGGCAGAGGCGGCCATCAGATTCTGAAACCGGGCCAGGGAGACCCCCGCCGCGGCGAAGAGAATGACCAATGTCACCGCCAGCAGCAGCATGGCGGTGCGCTTGGGGGGTTTTGGGTGCTTCATAGGCTTCCTCCGCGGGAGTTTGCCCGCATGACATAATCGTACTTCTTTTACAATAGGTACTCCCGTGGAGGGTGTCAACATTTATTTCGCTTTCTCGTCACATTTTTGTGCATTTTTCCAATTCTTCCGGCGGACATTTATGCAAAATACCCACGCCCCTTCCAACTGCCCTCCGCAGGGGAAACCGGCGGAATTTTTCTCCGGGCAGTTGACAACTTTTCCGGGAATCGATATAATAAATCCGATATAAGCCCAATATTGAAACCAGCTGTGACGAAAAACAGTAGGCGTTTCCCGATGTGCAGAGAGAGGCCGGCCGGTGCAAGGCCTTCTGAAGGGACGCCGAACCCGTTTCCGAGCTGTGCAGCACAAGCGGTTTTCCGTGAAGCTGTGCCGGGTGCGCCCGTTAAAGCGCGGCGGTATCTGGCCCCGGCCATGTACCCACGGAGGTTCCCGTTGTGAGACGGGGGCAAAGTAAGGTGGCACCACGAAGCGTTCGCTCTCGTCCTTCACAAGGCGGAGAGAGAATGCTTTTTTCTTTTATAACCGCAAAGCGAAGATGGAAAGGATTGATTTCATATGGCAAAAAACAAGAAACAGGTGACGGCGATCACCTCCATGTCTGAGGACTTCGCCCAGTGGTACACCGACATCTGCCTCAAGGCGGAGCTGGTGGACTACGCCAGCGTCAAGGGCTTTATGATTATGCGCCCCTACGGCTACGCCATCTGGGAGAACATGGTGGACATTATGGACGCCGAGTTCAAAAAGACCGGGCACCAGAACGTGGCTATGCCGGTGCTCATCCCCGAGAGCCTGCTCAAGAAGGAGGGGGAGCTGGTCAACGGCTTTGCCCCCGAGGTGGCCTGGGTCACCATGGGCGGCGACAGCAAGCTGGAGGAGCGTCTGTGCGTCCGTCCCACCTCTGAGACCATGTTCTGCGATCACTGGGCCCACGTCCTCCACTCCTGGAGAGAGCTGCCCATGAAGTACAACCAGTGGTGCTCCGTGGTGCGCTGGGAGAAGACCACCCGTCCCTTCCTGCGCAGCCGGGAGTTCTGGTGGCAGGAGGGCCACACCATCCACGAGACCGCCGAGGAGGCCCAGGCGGAGACCGAGCAGCAGCTGTGGTGCTACGCCAACTTCTGCAAGGACGCTCTGGCCATGCCGGTGATCCCCGGCCGCAAGACGGACAAGGAGAAGTTTGCCGGTGCCGAGGCCACCTATACCATCGAGGCCATGATGAAGGACGGCAAGGCGCTGCAGTCCGCCACCTCCCACTACTTCGGAGACAAGTTCTCCCGGGCCTATGACGTGACCTTTACCGGCCGGGACAATACCCTCCAATACCCCTTCCAGACCTCCTGGGGCTCCACCACCCGGCTGATCGGCGCGGTGATTATGACCCACGGCGATGACAACGGCCTGGTGCTGCCTCCCGCCATCGCCCCCATCCAGGTCATTGTCATCCCGGTGGCCCAGCACAAGGAGGGCGTTCTGGACGCCGCCTACGGTCTGGAGAGCCGGATCAAGGCCCTGGGCCTCCGGGTCAAGACGGATGACTCCGATCAGTCCAACGGCTGGAAGTACGCCGAGTACGAGATGAAGGGCGTGCCTCTCCGGGTGGAGATCGGCCCCAAGGACATGGAGAAGGGCCAGTGCGTCATCGCCCGCCGGGACACCGGTGAGAAGTACTTTGTGCCTCTGGCCGAGCTGGAGGAGAAGGTGCAGTCCCTGCTGGTGGAGATTCACGACAACCTCTACGAGTCCGCCAAAAAGCGGCTGGAGGAGAATACCTTCGCCTTTGATTCCGTGGAGGCAGTCAAGGCCGCCATGGAGGAGCACACCTGCTTTGCCAAGACCATGTGGTGCGGCGACGAGGCCTGCGAGGTGGCCATGAAGGAGCGGGCCGGCGTCTCCAGCCGGTGCATCCCCTTCGAGCAGGAGCACCTGGGCGACGTCTGCCCCATCTGCGGCAAGCCCGCCAAGAAGATGGTCATTTGGGGCGTGGCCTACTGATTTATTTCGCGGCACCCTCTCTTATAGGAAACCAATACAGTGCAAAAGGCCCCGGTCATCTGACCGGGGCCTCGTTTTCTGTTTCCGCTGTTTATCCACGGCTCTGGGTTTCAGACAGCAGATTTCCCTCCGCATCATAGCGGTATTCTGTTCTGATCGTGCGTCCGGCATCATCGTGCGTATAGGTATACTCGCTGTAGCCCGTCATGACCCCGTCAGCATCAAAGATCTCCCTTTTCAGCGAAAGGCCGCCCTCATCCAGATACTCCCGTTCCCGCTGGACCCCCTCTTGGGTAAAAACGACCACTCTTCCGTTTTCCCATTCCTCGGTGTATGTCTCCTGCTCCGGGGAATTCAGAGACAGGAGGGTCAGCACAATCACGCCCAGGGCCACGGCCGCAATCAGCAGCGCGGTGATGATCCATCCTTTGCGGCTCCGCCGGGCTATGCTCTCCCGGTTCTCGGCCTGGAAAGCGGCCAGCTGAGCTGACTCGAGCTGGATGTAATTGACATTGTGGTTGAGCATATCGATCCCTCCTTTATTCTAAACTGATCGTTGCGATATGTCAAAAAATCAAGGGGATACGACAACCGGCCCGAATCAATTCGGGCCGGTTCGTGGGTTTGTTGATCGATGTTTTGTCCTGTCGGTTCGTTGATTACAGCCGGGCCTCCAGCGCGGCCTTCATGTCCTCGTAGCCGGGCTTGCCCAGCAGCGCGA
>CAMELY010000015.1 GCA_945926565.1 uncultured Clostridia bacterium
CCGGACGACCGGGGCAATCCGGTGGGGCTGGTGTATATCGGACTTGCCCACGGAAACCAGGTCTGGGTGAAGGAGACCCGGCTGGGTCAGGCCCGGGACCGGGTGCGCAACAGCGCCGTGCTCGCCGCCTTTGACCTGGTGCGGCGGCATCTGACGGGACTGCCGGTGGTGTGAGCAGAGCCGCCCGATAACGGGGGCATCTCCGGGCGGGCGATTCGTGAATCGCCTCTACGCAGTCATTTGTCGTCCCGTTCAATTCACTTTTAAAGGAGGCGCCCTATCTCCATGCCCCATACTCCATCCCAATCCCCTGATCTGGGCACCGCACCCATTGGCCGGCTGCTGCTGCGGCTGGCCATTCCTGCCATCTGCGCCCAGGTGGTCACCGTCCTCTACAATCTGGTAGATCGGATCTACATCGGCCACATCCCCGGCATCGGCAGCGACGCCCTCACCGGGGTGGGCATCTGCTTTCCCATCCTCACCCTGATCACCTCCCTGTCTAATCTGTTCGGCATGGGCGGCGGCGCCCGGGCGGCCATTCACCTGGGGGAGGGCCGCATCTCCCGGGCGGAGGAGCTGATGGGCAGCTGTACCACTGCCCTGATTCTCTCCGCACTGGCCGCCTCCGGCCTGTTCACCGCCCTGATGGAGCCCCTGCTCTACGCCTTCGGCGGCAGCGACGCCACCATCGGCTATGCCAGGGACTACCTCTCGGTCTACCTGCTGGGCACCGTCTTTGTCCTCTTCACCGTGGGACTGAACAACTTTATCACCACCCAGGGCTTTTCCACCATCGCCATGGCCACCACCATGCTGGGGGCAGTGCTCAACCTGATTCTCGACCCCATCTTTCTCTTTGTCTTCAACCTTGGGGTGCGGGGGGCGGCTCTGGCCACCATTTTGTCCCAGGCGGTCTCCGCATTGTGGGTGCTCCGGTTTCTCACCGGGTCCAAAACCCGGCTCCGCCTCCGGGTGCGGTATCTTCGGCCCCGCTGGAAGTATCTGGCCCCGGCCATGGCGGTGGGCGTCTCACCCTTTACCATGACCGCCACCGAGAGCCTGCTGTCCGTCACCTTCAACGCCTCCCTTCAGACCTACGGCGGCGACCTGGCGGTGGGGGCCATGACCATCTGTGCCAGCATGATGCAGATGGTCTCTCTGCCTCTCTCTGGCCTGTGCCAGGGCAATCAGCCCATTGTTGGCTACAACTACGGGGCCGGCAACATGGAGCGGGTGAAAAAGTCCTTCTGGCTGCTCTTCCGCTGCGCCCTGACCTTCGGGGCGGCAGCCTGGCTGTGCGTGCGGCTGTTCGCCCGGCCGCTGGCGGGTCTGTTCACCGACGATCCCACTCTCCAGGCCTACGCCGCCTGGGCGATGCAGATCTATCTGGCCGCCTCCTTCATGCTCCCCCTCCAGTTCACCGCCCAGCAGACCTTTGTGGCCATGGGCCAGGCCAAGATCTCCCTCTTTCTGGCCTGCCTGCGCAAGCTGATTCTGCTCATCCCCCTGATTCTCATTCTGCCCCACTTTTTCTCTGACCAGGTCTTTGCCGTCTTTTTGGCAGAGCCGGTGGCGGACACCCTGGCCGCCGTCACCACCTTCTCCCTCTTTCTCTGGAAGCTGCCCAAAATCACCTCCCACCGGCTGGCAGAGCTGGGGGAACAGGAGGCAAAGTCATGACCAAGGAACAATACCAGCGCTGGTCCGCCCCTTTTCGCTCACCTGGGGGGGAGCGGTGGCTGAACCGGGTGAATTTTCTGCTCACCCGGCTGTGCTATGCGGCCTATCCCCTGTGTCTGCTGTGGCTGGCAGTCACCCGGGACAGCCGGGGCATCCCCGCCCTGCTGGTGCCGGCAGTGAGCTTTCTCCTGGTCTCCGTCTTCCGGAACCTGTACAACGCCAAACGGCCCTATGAGCTGCTGGAGATTCAGCCTCTGATCCACAAGGATAAGAAGGGCAAGAGCTTTCCCAGCCGCCATGTCTTCTCCGTCTTTGTCATCGCCATGACCTTTCTCTGGCTCTGCCCTCCGGCAGGGGCAGTGTTCCTGATTGTGGGCGTATTGCTGGCCCTGTGCCGGGTGATCGGCGGGGTACACTTCCCCCGGGACGTGATCGCCGGGGCGGCGGCGGGGATTGCGGCGGGGTGCTGCTACTGGCTGATCTGGTGAGCAGGACAGATGACGGATACATCCTGCACGCTGTTATGACAGTTTCTTGGCGGGCAGATAATACAGAAAACGGCAGTTTCTCTCCTGAAAGTCGAGAAACTGCCGTATTTTTATTCTATCAGGTGTCAGAACTTACTCCGCCAGCACCTGAGTCCAGCACTCGTTGTAGAAGGCCTCGGTCTCCTCGCCCAGCCAGGTAAAGACCTCGCAGCGATCCATAGTCTCCTGGTCGGCGAAGATGCCCACATCGTTGAGGGTCTCCTCGTCAATCTGCTCCATGGCGCCGGTGTTGGCGGTGGCATAGGTGATATACTCAAAGTTCTTCAGGGCAATGTCCGGGCGGCAGAGGAAGTCGATGAACTTCTCCGCGTTCTCCTTGTTCTCGGCGTTCTTGGGGATGACCCAGCTGTCAAACCACAGGCAGGAGCCCTCCTCCGGCACCACATAGGCCAGATCCGGGTTCTCCTCCTTGCAGTAGAGGTACTCGCCGGAGTAGATGACGCCGATGGCCGCCTCGTTGCCGATCATCTTGTCCCGCACCTGGTCGATGACATAGGCCTGCACCAGGGGCTTCTGCTCAATGAGCAGATCCCGGGCGGCCAGGATCTCGTCCTGGTTGGTGGAGTTGATGGAGTGGCCCTGATAGGCCAGGGCCACGGCGAAGGCGTCCCGGACCGACTTCTGCATCAGAATCTCGCCGGAGTACTTCTCGTCCCAGAGGACGGACCAGCTGGTGATGGGCTCGTCCACCATGGTGGTGTTGTAGAGGATGCCCACGGTGCCCCAGGTGTAAGGGACGGAGTACTTGTTCTCCGGGTCAAAGCCCTGGCTGGCGTCCATGTAAGCCTGGCCGATATACTGGAGATTGGGGATGTTGTCGAAGTTGATCTCGGCCAGCAGGTCGTTGGCGATCATTTTCTGGATCATGTAGTCAGACGGGCAGACCACGTCATACACCGCCTGGCCCTGCTCGATGATGGGGTACATGGCCTCGTTGGTCTCAAAGGTGTCGTAGACCACCTTGATGCCCGTCTCCTCCTCAAACTGGGGGATCACCGACTCGTCGATATACTCGCCCCAGTTGTAGACGTAGACGACCTCCTCGCTGCCGGAGTTCCCCCCTCCGCAGCCGGCCAGGGCCAGCACCATCAGGGCGGCCAGGAGCAGCGCAGTCATTCTTCTCTTCATCTCTTGTTCCTCCTTTATTCGTGTGCCCTCCGGGCGTGATGCCGGCGGGAGAGCTTCTCCAGCTGCTGGGGCAGGAAATTCTGGGCCAGCAGGAAGAGCAGTACCGCCAGGAAGATCACGGTGGACAGGGCGTACATGGTGGGGACAATGCCCCGGCGGACTTGGGTATAGACCAGGGTAGACAGGGTGTTGATGCCCCGGCCCCGGGTAAAGTAGCTGATGACAAAGTCATCCAGACTCATGGTGAAGGCCAGCAGAAAGCCGGAGAGGATGCCCGGCATCAGATCAGGCAGGACCACCCGGAAAAAGGCCTGAATCGGGGGCGCCCCCAGATCCATGGCCGCCTCATAGGCGGCGCTGCTGGTGGTCTTGAGCCGGGGCATGACGCTGAGAATCACATAGGGGATGCAGAAGGCCACATGGGAGACCAGAATGGTGCCGTAGCCCAGGGAGATGCCGAAGGCGCCGAAGCAGATCATCAGGGACAGGCCGGTGACAATCTCCGCGTTGAGGATGGGGATATTGTTCAGCGTCATGCAGATCGCCCGGGGGCCCTTGCCCATGGCCTGGATGCCGATACAGGCCAGCACCCCGATGAGGGTGGCGATGATGGCGGCAAAGAGGGCGATGGACAGGGAGTTATACAGGGCGTCCATAATGGTGGAGCTGTCAAACATCTCCTGGTACCACCGGAGGGTGAAGCCCCCCCACTTGGCCCGGGACTTGGAGGCGTTGAAGCTGAGCACCATCAGGGTGAGGATGGGGGCGTAGAGAAAGATGAGGATCAGGGCCAGATAGGCCTTTTGCAGCACTTTTTTCATCACAGCACCGTCCCCTCTCCGTTTTTGTCAAAGATGTTGAGCAGGGCCATGCTGGCCAGGACGAAGATCATCAGCACAATGGACAGTCCCGCGCCGGTGTTCCAGTCATAGCTGACGGTGAACTGCTGCTCGATAACGTTGCCGATGAGCAGAATCTTGGCGCCGCCCAGGATGTCCGAGATGACAAAGGTGGTCAGGGCGGGGACAAAGACCATGGTGATGCCGCTGATGATGCCGGGCAGACTCTGGGGAATCAGCACCCGCACCAGGGTCTGTGCCCGGTTGGCCCCCAGGTCGTGGGCGGCGTTGATCACGTCGTCGCTGATCTTGGCCAGAGCGTTATACAGGGGCAGAACCATAAAGGGCAGGAAGTTATAGACCATGCCCAGGACGATGGCCGCCGGGGTGTTGATGATGTTGATGCCGGGCAGCCCCAGGGCGGAGAGCAGGCCGTTGATGACCCCCTCCTTCTCCAGCAGGGTCTGCCATGCAAAGGTGCGCAGTAGAAAGTTCATCCACATGGGCAGCACGAAGAGAAACACGATGAGGCTGTTGGAGCCGGAGCCCATATTGCGCAGAATCAGGGCCAGGGGATAGGCCAGCAGCAGGCAGAGCACCGTGCTGATCAGAGAGAGCTCCAGGGAGAGAATCAGCGCCTGGCTGTTCACCGGATTGCCCATGGCCATCAGATTGTTCAGGGTGAAATTTCCCTGGCTGTCGGTGAGGCCTTTGACGCCCATCATAATCAGAGGGATGATGGTAAAGGCGATCATCCAGAACAGGTAGGGCCCCGCCAGCAGCTGTTTGCCGAACCGCTTACTCATTGACCTGGGCCTCCTCGTCCTCGGAGGCGGGCTTGTTCATGATCTGGATGTTCTCCGGACTCACATAGAGGCCCACCCGGCTGCCCACCGGGCTCATGCTGGTGCTGTGCACCAGCCAGGTAAAGCCGCCGGCCTCCACCTCCATCTCGTAGTGGACGCCCTTGAAGATCAGATGGCTTACCGTACCGATGAGAGGGGCGTTCTCCGACTGGATCAGCTCCACATCCTCAGGTCGGATGACCACATCCACCGGCTTATTCCGGCCGAAGCCGGTGTCCACGCAGGGGAAGCGGACGCCGCAGATCTCCACCACCAGATCCTGGATCATGGTGCCGTCGATAATGTTGCTGTCGCCGATGAAGTCGGCCACAAAGGCGTTTTCCGGCTCGTTGTAGATCTGCTCCGGCGTGCCCATCTGCTGGATATAGCCCTGGTTCATGACCACGATGGTGTCGGACATGGTCAGGGCCTCCTCCTGGTCGTGGGTGACATAGACAAAGGTGATGCCCAGCTCGTTTTTCAGCCGGATCAGCTCATACTGCATGTCCTGGCGCAGCTTCAGGTCCAGAGCGCCCAGGGGCTCGTCCAGCAGCAGCACCTTGGGCTCGTTGACGATGGCCCGGGCGATGGCGATCCGCTGCTGCTGGCCGCCGGAGAGGGAGTCGGGCATCCGCTTGCCGTAGTCGTCCAGGTTGACCAGCTTGAGGGCGTAGTCGATCTTGTCCCGGATATACTGCTTGCTCTTCTTTTTGATCTTGAGGCCGAAGGCGATATTCTCCTCAATGTTCAGGTGGGAGAACAGGGCGTACTTCTGAAAGACGGTGTTGAGCTGCCGCTTGTGAGGGGGCACGTTGGAGATGTCCTTGCCCTCAAAGAGCACCTTGCCCTGATCCGGCTGGGTAAAGCCCCCCAGAATGCGCAGGGTAGTGGTCTTGCCGCAGCCGCTGGGGCCCAGCAGGGTGACAAATTCATTCTCCCGGATGGAGAGATTCAGGTCGTCCAGGACGAGGGTGTCGTCAAAACGTTTGGTGATGCCCACCAGGTCGATCAGCGGTGTGCTCATAGCCTTGCCTCCCAATATTGCTGATATGCCGCCCCGTCAGAAGCTGGGGGGCGTGCTCACCCAGAGCACAGTGCACCCGTGCTTTGAGGAGAGATAATGCTGCTTGTCCGGCGTAAAATAGAAGGATTCGCCCTTTTTGGCCACCGCCGTCTGGCTGCCCAGGTGGATGGTCACCGCCCCCCGGAGCACATAGCCGAACTCCTCTCCCTCGTGGGGGTTATCCGGGTAGGTGGAGCCCCCCGCCTCCAGGGTGAGCCGGATGGGCTCCATCATATTCTTCTGGGCATTGGGGATAATCCATTCAATCGTATTCTTCAGTTCCGGATCCTGCTTTTCAAAGTAATCTTCCCCGCCGAAGACCAGCTGCTCCTCCGCCGTCTCCTGGAAGAACTCTCCCGGGGTAGTGCCCAGGCACTGGAGCAGGTCAATGAGCGTCGTGATGGACGGGCTGGTCAGATCCCGCTCCAGCTGGGAGATGAAGCCCTTGGACAGCTCCGACCGATCCGCCAGCTCCTCCTGGGTCAGTCCCTTTCGGATGCGCAGCTCCCGTATTTTTTTCCCGATTTCCATGAATGATCCCTTCTCAATATTTCAATCACGCTGTTTCGGAAGTTTACTGCTGCTATCCTCTATAAACATTCATCCGAAGTTTAACAACACTAAACTAAGACTGATTATACCAGCCTTTTGCCCTCTGTCAACACTCTTTTGCCCCTGGGACGATTTCTGTCGCATTGACGAATCACCTGTCCGATTCAGGGGAATTTTTTGGTCACAGCAGCCAAAGTGTTCCAGCTTTCTCTTGCCATTTCGCCCAAAAACGAGTACACTGTAGAAAAAACCACAGGAGGACTTCCGCCGTGTACGATGAGAGCAACAATTTCTGTGAGGTACTGATCTCCCGGGAGCCGGACAAAAAGGTGATTCTGGTCTCCCGGATCTATGTGGCCCTGGCCGTGATCACCGGTCTGCTGGCGCTGTTCGTAAATCTGCTTTACCTGATTCTGACGGTGGCCTGCATCCTGCTGCGCCGGAGCGTGCTGAACAAGGCGTCAGTGGAGTTTGAGTATGAGTTCTGGGGCCGCCAGCTGGACGTGGATCTCATCCGCAACGGGGAAAAGCGGGACAAGCTGGTGACCTACCTCATGGACGAGGTGGAGATCCTGGCCCAGGAGCAGGATCCGCTGCTGGAGGACTACCGGGCGCTGCTGGGCCCGGACACCCAGGTCAAGACCCGGGATCTCACGGACCGGGATCCCCAGGGCCGGCCTGTCTATATTATGTACGCCCACGAGGACGTCAACCTGGTACAGGTGCGCCTCCAGCCCAGCCACGAGATGCTGCGGCAGATGTGGCGGGTAGCGCCCAGGATCGTCCATATCCCGGAGAGCATCCGCCGGGAGCCGGAGGATCTGCCGGACGAGGAGGCGTGAGCAAGCCCCCGGCGGCGTGGTACATAGCCATCCCGTAGAGGCGATTCATGAATCGCCCGCCGTCGTCTGTTTGTAGGGGCGGGCCTCTGTGCCCGCCCATTCGGTACACCGGCAATCGTCGACGGGAGGGCGCGGAGGCTCTCCCCTACGGCGTCGTGCGCGACCATCCCGTAGGGGCGCATATCGTGCGCCCATCAGCCCGCCGTCGCCGGTTCGTAGGAGCGCAGAGAAAAAAGTCAAAAAAGGGGCTTGACATTCGGGGGACGGGATGGTATATTGTTACCTGCGTCCGATACCGAAGCAAAATGCGATATGCACGAGTGGTGGAATTGGTAGACTCGCTGGCTTCAGGTGCCAGTGCTCGTTGTGGGCGTGCGGGTTCGACTCCCGCCTCGTGCATAGACAGGCTCTCAGCTCTGCTGAGGGCCTGTTTTTTGTTGCTTTCTCCTCTGTTCACCAGGCCGCAACCCTGCTATAATGACAGAAACCGGCAAAATGGCCCTCCTTTTTGCCGGAACGAGAGAAAAGAGTGTGATTGCAAAATGCCTGAGCTTCCCGTCTCCCCCCACATCCGCCACGCGCTCAAAAACAACGCCATCGCCCTGATGAAATGGCTGATCTTTGCCGTGCTGGTGGGACTTTCCGTGGGTGTGGTGGGCAGTCTGTTCCATCTGGCGCTGGAGTGGGCCGGCGAGGCCCGTGCCGCCCATCCCTGGCTGCTCTTCCTGCTGCCGGTGGGGGGGCTGGCCATTGTGGCCGCCTATCACTTTGCCGGCATGGATGACGACAGCGGCACCGAGATGGTGATCACTTCCATCCGCAGCGGCCAGCCCATGCGGCTGCGTACCGCCCCCCTCATCTTTTTCGCCACCACGATCACTCACCTCTTCGGCGGCAGCGCCGGACGGGAGGGGGCCGCCCTCCAGCTGGGCGGCAGCATCTCCGGCGCCCTGGGCAAGCTGCTCAGCCTGGACCGGGAGGATGAGCGGATCATTACCATGTGCGGCATGGCCGCCGGCTTTTCCGCCCTCTTCGGCACCCCCCTCTCCGCCGCCATCTTCGCCATGGAGGTAGAGAGTGTCGGCGTCATGTACTATGCCGCCCTAGTGCCCTGTCTGCTCTCCGCCCTGCTGGCCCAGAAGGTGGCCGTCTTCTTCCACATCTACGGCACCCTCTTTTTGGTGGTGGACGTGCCCCATCTGACGGTGGACTCCATCATCTCCATCATCCTGCTGGGCATTCTCTGCGGCATTCTGGCCAACCTTTTCTGCCGGGTCATGGGGCTGGGGGGCGCCCTCTACCGCAGAATCACCCAGAACCGGTGGCTGCGCATTGTCATCGGCGGCTGCGTTGTGGTGGTCTTCTCCCTGCTCACCGGCACCTCAGACTACAACGGAGCGGGCATGGAGGTCATCCGCCGGGCCCTGGCCGGAGAGGCCTTCCCCCTGGCCTTTGTGCTCAAGATGCTGCTCACCGCCCTCACCCTGGGAGCAGGCTTCAAGGGCGGCGAGATTGTCCCCTCCTTCTTTGTGGGGGCCACCTTCGGCTGTGTGGTAGCTCCCATGCTGGGCCTCTCCGCCTCCTTCGGCGGGGCGGTGGCCATGATCGCCGTCTTCTGCGGGGTCACCAACTCTCCCATGACCTCCATCCTGCTGGGCTATGAGCTGTTTTTCGGCGGGGTGGGCATTGAGCCCATGGCCCTGGTGGCCGCCGTCAGCTATATGACCTCCGGCTATCACAGCCTGTACCACCAGCAGAAGATCGTCTACTCCAAGACCAAGTCCAACTACATCGACAGCTTCTCCGGAGACGAGCCGGAGGAATGAAAGGAGCCCTGCCATGTATTACACCCTCTGGGAGCTGATCCTGTTTTTCTTCGTCTACGCCTTTCTGGGCTGGGCGCTGATGGTGGCCGTCTCCGCCTTCCGCACCGGTCGGTTTGTCAATCCCGGCCTGCTCAACGGCCCCTACTCCCTGACCTGCGGCACCGTAGTCACAATCATGGCGGTGCTGGCTACCAGCTACGCCACCAACTATCTGGGGCAGTTTGTGCTGGCCGTTATTCTCATCTCGGTGGTCACCACCTGCTCCGGCTATTTCTCAGAGCACGCTCTGGGCCGCAGGCTGTGGGACTACAGCGGCCGGCAGTATTTTGCTCTCAGCGGCCTCAAGGGCCTGGCCCGAACCGCGGTGTTCGCCCTGGCCACCCTGCTGGTGGTGCTGCTGATCCAGCCCTATCTCTACATCCTCTGCCACCTGATCCCCGTCCTGGCCCTGCAGATCATCGACTGGGTGCTGCTGGCCCTGCTGGCCTGCGACCTGATCGCCACATTGTGGGCCATGCGGGCCATTAAGAAGGGCAGCCGGCTGGCGCTGGACGTCTCCGCCTCTCTTCAGGACGCCCGGATGACCTGGGGCAGCCGGCTGGTGGGCTCCATCCGCCGCCGTCTGTGGAAGGCCTTCCCCGAGCTCTCCGACGCCCCCAACGACGGCACCGGCTTCGGCGAGACCCGGAAGGACCGGGTGTTTGCCCAGGGGATCGGCTTTTACAAGATCTTCTGGATGTTCTTCCTCTGCGCCCTGCTGGGGGACTGGATTGAGACGGTCTATGTCTGGCTGGTCCACGGGGTGCTTATGAGCCGGTC
Organism: uncultured Clostridia bacterium; assembly: GCA_945926565.1. Lineage (GTDB taxonomy): Bacteria > Bacillota > Clostridia > Oscillospirales > Oscillospiraceae > Onthomonas. Next base: position 10,146 of record CAMELY010000015.1, read on the forward strand.
CAGCCTGCTCTACGGCACCTTCAGCGTGGTCTGGGGCCTGGGCGGCGTGCTGTTCACCATTGTGCTCTCCCCCCTGCGGGAGCGGAGCGACCGGTTCATCTTTCTGGGCGGCTTTCTCATCGGCGGCGCCTATGAGTATCTGTGCAGCGTCTTTACCGAGATCGTCTTCGGCACTGTCTTCTGGGACTACAGCGATATGCCCTTTAACATTCAGGGCCGTACCAACCTGCTGTTCATGTTCTTCTGGGGCGTCCTGGCCCTGGTCTGGGTCAAGGCGATCTATCCCCTGCTGAGCCGCGGGATTGAGAAGATTCCCCCGGTGGTGGGCACCGTCCTCACCTGGTGCCTGGTGGTCTTTATGGTGCTCAACACCGGCCTCACCGCCCTGGCCATGGGCCGGTACACCGCCCGGACCCAGGGCACGGCGGAGCAGAGCGCCGTGGGCGAGTTTCTGGACAACCAGTATCCGGACGAGCTCATCGAGTGGGTCTGGCCCAACCTGGAGTTTGTGGAATAGACGTGTCCATGACAATGCCCCTTTTTCCTCACATGTACAGGAAAAGGGGGCACAATCGCGCTTTTGCATAAACTGATCCGGCGCTGTCCAATGGACAGCGCCGGAATTGTTTTTATGGAATTGTCAGTTCAGAAGGAACTCAGCACTTCTCGAAGATGGTGGCAACGCCCATGCCGCCGCCGATGCACAGGGTAGCCAGGCCCTTTTTGGCCTCGGGCCGCTTCTGCATCTCGTGGAGCAGGGTGACGATGATCCGGGCACCGGAAGCGCCCACGGGGTGGCCCAGGGCGATGGCGCCGCCGTTGACATTGACCTTGCTCATGTCAAAGTGCAGCTCACGGGCCACGGCGATGGACTGAGCGGCAAAGGCCTCGTTGGCCTCCACCAGGTCGATGTCCTCAATGGTGAGGCCGGCCTTGCTCATGGCCTGACGGGAGGCAGGGACAGGGCCCACGCCCATGATCTTGGGATCCACGCCGCCCTGGCCGTAGGAGATCAGCTTGGCCATGGGCTTCAGGCCGTACTTCTCCACAGCCTCAGCGGAGGCCAGGACGATGGCAGCAGCGCCGTCGTTGATGCCGGAGGCGTTGGCAGCGGTGACGCGGGCGGAGTGATCCTCCACCTCCTGGGCGCCGGTCATGTCGAAGGTCATGGTGACCTTGTCCAGGCTGTTGTCAGCGGTGGTGGGGAAGCAGGGCTTCAGCTTAGCCAGGCCCTCGGCGGTGACGCCGGCGCGGGGGAACTCATCCACCTTGAAGTCCACTACCTGGCGCTTGACCTTGATGGGCACGGGGACGATTTCGTCTTCGAACTTGCCGGCAGCCTGGGCGGCCTCGCACTTCTGCTGGGAGGAGGCGGCGAAGGCGTCCAGCTCTTCCCGGGTGATGCCCCAGATGTCGCAGATGTTCTCAGCGGTGGAGCCCATGTGGTAGTTGTTGTACACGTCCCACAGGCCGTCGTTGACCATGGTGTCCACCATGGTGGTGTTGAACATCCGGGCGCCGCCGCGGGCGGTGGGGACAGCGTAGGGAGCCATGGTCATGTTCTCGGTGCCGCCGGCCACGATGATGTCGGCGTCGCCGGCAGAGATGGCACGGGCGCCCTCGATGACGCTCTTCATGCCGGAGCCGCAGACCATGCCCACGGTGTAGGCGGGCACGCTCATGGGGATGCCGGCCTTCAGGGAGACCTGACGGGCCACGTTCTGGCCCTGGGCGGCGGTGAGGATGCAGCCGAACATGACCTCATCCACGTTCTCGGGCGCCACGCCGGCCCGCTTCAGGGCCTCCTTGACCACGATGGCGCCCATATCAGCGGGCTTCACGTTGGACAGAGAGCCCTGGAACTTGCCGATGGCGGTACGGCAGCAGTTGACAACATAAATGTCTTTCATGTCAATGACCTCCATAGATGGTAATTTCATAGGGTGGAGATTGTTCATTCTTTAACAATCTCATTATAGACCCGTGTGAATGAAATAGCAATAGGAAAAGGGCAGATTTGATAAAAATTTCACAGACGAATTGGAATGCTTATCTGTAGGGGCCGTTCACAAACGGCCCGTATCAGCAGAGCTTTGCCCCGGCGGGGACGGCGTCGTCCAGCATGACCAGGCTGAGCTGCCCGTCTTTTTCGGCGGAGAGCAGCATGCCGTTGGACTCCAGGCCCATCATCTTCCGGGGGGCCAGGTTGGTCACCGCCACCAGCGTCTTGCCCACCAGCTCCTCGGCGGTATAGTAAGCGGCAATGCCGGAGAGAATCTGCCGGTCGGCACCGGAGCCGTCGTCCAGTTGGAAGCAGAGCAGCTTTTTGGACTTCTTCACATTGGAGCAGGCCTTGACCTTGACCACGGTCATCTCCACCTTCTCAAAGTCGTCAAAGGCGATCTGGGCCTTGGGGGCGGGAATCTCTTCAGCGGGTGCGGGGGCAAGCGCGGGGGCCTCGGGAATCACGGGGGCGTTCAGTTCTTCAGACATCGTTATTCTCCTTTCGTATGGGGGCGGCGTCCCGGGTAGGCTCCAGGGCCACAGACCAGAACCAGACCAGCTGGGCGGCCAGGGACAGCCGGTATTCCGGGGCGGTCGGGGCGGCCAGCCCGGGGCAGAGGACGAGGACGGACAGCAGAGCCAGCGGGCGGCAGAGATCCCATTTCCGGGGCCGGTACACCCGGCCGGCATAGGCCAGCCAGCTCCAGGCGACCAGCAGACCGGCCAGCATGGGCCAGAGATAGGTCTCCCAGCTGGGGCAGGAGCCGTACTGGTGATAAAAGGCCACCAGCCAGTAGCAGGCGGCAAAGACGGGGAAGAGCAGCAGGCTGGTGTACCGGCTGCTGTCAGTCTTCCGGTCCAGCGCCAGCACCGACAGAGCCCCTCCGTTGAGCACCAGCAGCACGCCCAGAATCAGAGGGATTGGGCTGAACCCGGGCAGTACGCTTCGGATCAGTAGAATGCCGGAGGCGGCGGAGAGCACCCCGGAGAACACGCGGAGGACGGCCAGAGGCAAGGGCTGGGGCCGCAGGCCGGGCGCTCCCTTCAGACTGGGCCAAATCAGCAGGAGCAGGATCAGCGCGCACAGCACCAGAAAGGCGGTGAACAGCCCCACCAGGCCGTCGCTGTTCACCAGCTGGGTGGCCGGGTCGTAGATCTTTGCCCAGATCCAGCGCCAGAACAGCAGGCAGAGTCCCCCCATGCCCAGGGCCAGCCAGGGGCAGAGCTTTTCTTTGGTCACATCAATCACATCCCGAAACGGTCTCGCTTTTGCAAACGGGCTGGGTACAGTGTACCACACTGGCCGAAAATTGCAACGGAAAGGAGGCGGAAGAATGCATTTTGACCCTTCCATGACAGCGGCACAGGACTCCGTATTCCGCTGCAAACGCCTGTGCCGCGAGGGGAGCGAAGGGGAACTCGTCCCCTTCCTTGCCATTTTTTCCGGTCTGTGGTACCATAGCAACACAAGCTTACCCAAGGAGGCCCTCTCTATGGCCAGTCATTCCAAAAAGCGGGGCAAACAGGGCGGAAAGGCCACGCCTTTGGCCACCCTGTTCGCCCTGGTCTTCTTTCTTGCCGCTTTGATCTATTATGAGGCCCCTCAGCTGCTGGATCAGTTCTCTCCCCAGGCCGTCCAGCCGGTGACCGAGGGCGGACTCACCGTCCACTTTCTCGACGTAGGCCAGGGAGATTCCGCCCTGCTGCTCAGCGGCGGGGAGGCGATGCTGATTGACGGCGGCCCCCGCTCCGCCTCAGAGGAGCTGCTGGCTGATCTGGAGCGGCTGGGGGTTACCCAGCTGGACTATCTGGTAGCCACCCACCCACACGAGGATCACATCGGCGGCCTGCCCCAGTTGGTGGAGACGCTGTCGGTGGAGCAGTGCTGGATGCCGGACGATGTGTCGGACAGCAGAATCTATGAGGACTTTCTCCTGGCTCTGGACGAGGGGGATGTGAGCGTCACCGTACCCGAGGCGGGAGACAGCTTCCGCTTTGGGGACTGCACCGTCACCGTGCTGGCTCCCATTCAGATTTCAGAGGATCACAACAACAACTCTCTCGTCCTCAGGGTGGTCTGCGGAGAGACCAGCTTCCTGTTTACCGGGGACATGGAGGAGGACGAGGAGGAGGATCTGCTCTCCGCCCGAACCGACCTCTCCGCCGATGTGCTCAAGGTTGCCCATCACGGCTCCGCCTACACCAGCAGCACCCGGTTCCTCCAGCTGGTGGAACCGGAGCTGGCAGTCATCTCCTGCGGGGAGGGCAACAGCTACGGCCATCCCCACGGGGAGCTGGTGCAGCGGCTGGAGTATCTGGAAATCCCCATCTACCGCACCGACCTCCAGGGGGAGATCACCGTCTCCTCCGATGGGAAAGAGATTTCTGTCAGCACAGAGCGGGAGGCGGCGGAATGATTTATACGGTGGATCGCATTGAGGGGGACCGGGCAGTGCTGGAGGATGAGAACCGGCAGATGTCCGACCTGCCCCTGGCGGAGCTGCCCGCCGGCCTCCGGGAGGGGGACCTGCTGGAGCAGACGCCGGAGGGCTGGCTACTGCGGCCGGAGCTCCGGGCGCAGCGCCTGGCCCGGAACCGGGCGCTGTTGGAGAGATTAAAGCGCAGGAACCGATGAACGACGGTTCCTGCGCTCAGCTTGTCAAAGAACCCCGGTTTTCAACGAGCGAAAACCGGGGTTCTTTCATG
>CAMELY010000016.1 GCA_945926565.1 uncultured Clostridia bacterium
GACGCGGCGGCGGGTCTTCTCGATTTCCTCCGCCAGCAGCTGGGTGGTCTTCTCGATCTGGGCCAGCTTGAGCATGTCCTGGAACACCGAGGACAGGGCGTCCACGGCGCCGTCCAGCTCGCCGCTGGTGGTGGCAAAGCCATAGGGGTAGATATCCCCGCTGCTCTCGCTCCGGGTGGAGAAGTGGTAGACAGGGGTATCCACGCTCATAATGTTCTGGTACTGGAGGTCCAGATCTACGCTCTGCTTGGGATAGAGCAGGGACTGCTCCAGCATCTCGGAGGACATGAGGGCGGAGGCCACGGTAAAGGAGCCGTAGGCCCGCATCATGCCCTCCTCCACCCGCTTGCGGAGGGCCCGGTTCTCCCGGATCATGTCCAGGAACTGCTTCATCAGCTCATCCCGCTTGTCCTTGAGCAGCTTGTGGCCCCGGACGGAGGTGCGCAGCTTTTTCTTCTGCCGGGTGAGCTCCATACGGGTGGCATTCACAGTGGTGGTGGGCATTGCTTCCTACCTCCCTTACTGCTGCTTGTCTTTTTTCGGCAGATACTTGTCGATAAACTCAGGCTTGATCCGCTTCAGCTCGGTCTCGGGCAGGATGGACAGCAGCTCCCAGCCCAGATCCAGGGTCTCCTGGATGGAGCGGTTCTCGTCCTGGCCCTGGGTGACATAGCGCTTCTCAAACTCGTCGGCGAACTTGGCGTAGAGCAGGTCGGTGGGAGACAGGGCCGCCTCGCCCAGAATGGCCATCAGCTCCTTGTTCTCCTTACCGGTTGCGTAGGCGGCAAAGAGCTGGTTCATGGTGTTGGCGTGATCCTCACGGGTCTTGCCGGCGCCGATGCCCTTATCCTTCAGACGGGACAGGGAGGGCAGCACGTCCACGGGGGGCAGCACGCCCTTCCGGTACAGCTCACGGGAGAGGATGATCTGACCCTCGGTGATATAGCCGGTCAGGTCGGGGATGGGGTGGGTCTTGTCGTCCTCGGGCATGGTGAGGATGGGGATCATGGTGATGGAACCGGGCTTGCCCAGCTGACGGCCGGCGCGCTCGTACATGGTGGCCAGGTCGGTATACAGATAGCCGGGATAGCCGCGGCGGCCGGGGACTTCCTTCTTGGCGGCGGAGATCTCACGCAGGGCCTCGGCGTAGTTGGTGATGTCGGTCAGGATGACCAGAACGTGCATGCCCTTCTCAAAGGCCAGATACTCGGCGGCGGTCAGGGCCATACGGGGGGTGGAGATACGCTCGACGGCGGGGTCGTTGGCCAGGTTGATAAACAGCACGGTGCGGTCGATGGCGCCGGTGCGGCGGAACTCCTGGACGAAGTACTCAGACTCCTCGAAGGTGATGCCGATGGCGGCGAATACCACGGCGAAGTTGGACGCGCCGTCCAGCACCTTGGCCTGACGGGCAATCTGGGCGGCCAGCTGGTTGTGGGGCAGGCCGGAGCCGGAGAAGATGGGCAGCTTCTGGCCGCGAACCAGAGTGTTCAGGCCGTCAATGGTGGAGATGCCGGTCTGAATGAACTCGTTGGGGTAGTCCCGGGCGGCGGGGTTCATGGCCAGGCCGTTGATGTCCCGATACTCCTCGGGCAGGATGGCGGGGCCGCCGTCGATGGGGTCGCCCATGCCGGAGAAGACACGGCCCAGCATATCGCCGGACACGGCCAGCTGCAGGGGATGGCCCAGGAAACGGACCTTGGACTGGGCCAGGTTGATGCCGGCGGAGGGCTCAAAGAGCTGAACCACAGCCTTGTCGCCGTTGACCTCCAGCACCTTGCCCCGGCGCAGGTCGCCGTTGGGCAGCTCGATCTCCACCAGCTCGTCATAGGTGACGCCCGCTACCTGGCGCACCACCATCAGAGGGCCGGAGATCTCGGAAATTGTCTTATACTCTTTGATCATCAGTCCTCATCTCCTTTCTCGGCGATGGCGGCAATCTGAGCCTCCATGTCGTCGTGAATCTTGGCGTAGACCTCCTCATACTGGTCAGGAGCCACCGTCTTGGCGCGGCCGATGCCCACCCGGGCGTTGATGCCGAACAGGTCATACAGCTTGGCACCCTTGTCCAGAGCAGCGCGGCACAGCGTCTCGTAGTCCTGAATCAGGCCCAGCATCAGATCCTGCCGCTTGTACTCGGAGAAGGAGTCGATGTCCACGAAGGCGTTCTGCTGCAGGAAGTCCTCACGGATCATCTTGGCGACCTCCAGGGTCAGCTGATCGCCGGCGGACAGGGAGTCCTTACCGACCAGCTGGACGATCTCGTTCAGGCTGGACTCCTCCTGGAGGACAGCCATGGCCCACTCACGCCGCTTGGCGAACTGGGGGCCCAGATGCTCATCGTACCAGGGCTTGAGGGAGTCGATATACAGGCTGTGGGAATTCAGCCAGTTGATGGCGGGGAAGTGACGGCGATAGGCCAGAGAGGAGTCCAGGGACCAGAACACCTTGACGATCCGCATGGTGCCCTGGCTGACCGGCTCGGACAGGTCGCCGCCCGGAGGGGAGACGGCGCCGATGGCGGTCAGAGAGCCCTGGCGGTCGTCGCTGCCCATGCAGGAGATCATGCCGGCCCGCTCGTAAAACTGGGCCAGACGGGAGGCCAGATAGGCGGGGTAGCCTTCCTCGCCGGGCATCTCCTCCAGACGGCCGGACATCTCACGCAGAGCCTCGGCCCAGCGGGAGGTGGAGTCGGCGATAACGGCCACGTCGTAGCCCATGTCACGGAAATACTCGCCGATGGTGATGCCGGTGTAGACGGAGGCCTCACGGGCGGCCACGGGCATATCCGAGGTGTTGGCGATCAGCACGGTACGCTTCATCAGCGTCTCGCCGGTGCGGGGGTCGATCAGCTCGGGGAACTCCCGGAGCACGTCGGTCATCTCGTTGCCGCGCTCGCCGCAGCCGATATAGACCACGATGTCCACGTCAGACCACTTGGCCATGGCGTGCTGCACCACCGTCTTGCCGGCGCCGAAGGGGCCGGGGACAGCGGCGGTGCCGCCCTTGGCCACGGGGAACATGGTGTCGATAACACGCTGGCCGGTGGACAGGGGCACATGGGGGGGATATTTCTTCTTGTAGGGACGGCCCACACGAACCGGCCACTTCTGCATCATGGTCAGGTTCTGCACGGCGCCCTTGTCGGTCTTCAGGGTGGCGACGGTGTCGGTCACGGTGAAGGAGCCGGAGGTGATGGAGGCGATGGTGCCGCTCATCCCTAGGGGAACCATGATCTTGTGGACGGTGGAGGAGGTCTCCTGGACGGTGCCGATGATGTCGCCGCCCTCGACCTTGTCGCCCACCTTGGCGGTGGCCACAAAGTCCCATTTACGCTCCCGGTTCAGGGCAGGCACTTCCACGCCGCGCTTGATGTTGGCGCCGCAGATCTGCATAATGCCCTCCAGGGGACGCTGAATGCCGTCATAGATATTTTCCAGCAGGCCGGGGCCCAGCTCCACGGACAGAGGGCTGCCGGTGGTGACCACCTCTGCCCCGGGGCCGATGCCGGAGGTCTCCTCATAGACCTGAATGGAGGCGGAGTCGCCGTTCATGTTCAGGATCTCGCCAATGAGGCGCTGCTCGCCTACACGGACCACGTCGGACATGTTGGCATCCTGCATGCCGGTGGCAACCACCAGCGGGCCGGACACCTTGACGATTTTGCCCATAGGTTTTCTACCTTCTTTCCTTATCGGTTGGCCAGGGAGGACTCCCTGGGATCGTTACAAAATGTCGGCGCCTACCGCGCGCTCCACGGAATCGGTGATATTCTGCATTCCGATGCCCAGAGAGCCGGCCTTGCCGGGGATCAGGATGATGGCCGGCATGACCTCGTCCTTATACTTGTTGACCTCCTCCTGCATCTGGGAGGCAAACTGCTCGGTGAGATAGATGATGGCGGTCTCCCCATCCCGGGCCAGGTGGTGGAGCTTTTTCCGGGCCTCTTCCACCGTCTCGGCGGGATAGACGTCCAGCCCCAGGGCCTTGAATCCCAGGACGCTCTCGCGGTCGCCCAGTACAGCGATTTTATACATAAGCGTCACGCAGCCTTTCCCGGATCACGTCGGCGGAGAGGCCCGCCAGACGGCCCGTCATAATAATCCGGACAGCGGTAAACTCGCTGTCCTTGGCGGCCAGATAGGCGATCAGAGGCTGCTCGCCGAAGGCCACCCGCTTGGCCTGGGTCAGATAGGCCATAAGGGCGTTGTCGCAGGCCTTCTCAAAGGCGGTCAGCCCGCCGCCGCTGACAGCGGCCTGGCCCAGCTGGGCGGCCTGCGCCAGGCTGGAGGTGGAATAGATCTCCTCCACGGTGGCGCTGCCCTCGGCCACGGCGATCAGCCGCCGCAGATCCATGGAGCCGCCCTGGAAGAGGACGGTCTTGAGGAAGTCCCCGTCCTTGCCCATGCGGATCACCCGCACCAGGCTGCGCAGGTTGGCCACATCCACCATCAGCCGGACATAGCCCTGGAGGAATTCAGAGCCGGTCTCCTGCGCCAGGTGCTCCATCTCTTTGAAGTAGGCCTGATCCAGCAGGAAGTCCGCCTGCTGGGGATCCTTGGTGGCTCCCAGCAGCTCCCGTGCGTCCTGGATGGCCTTGGCCAGAGGGGCGGGCAGGGAGCCGAATTCGGACTCCGCCACCGCCGCCGCCAGCGTCTTTCCGGGAATACGGCCCGCGTCTACCAGCAGGCGCTGGGGATCCTCCCCCCGGGCCTCGCTCTTGAGCAGCACCTTGGCGTTGTGATAGTCATATTTAATTTGGAACACGTCCACCATCCGGGGATCCGGGGCGCAGCCGGCCAGATCATGCATCACCTGGTCCCGGGCCTTGGCCAGCAGGTCGTTCACCGTGTCCACGTCTACCCGGCTCAGCTCCTGGTAGCCGCACTCGGTGAGCACCTTGGCCGCGTCCTCGGCGGTGGGGGCGTCCAACATCCGCTCCATCCGGGCCTGGGTCAGCAGGCTGTTTTCCATGGCCCGCAGCCGGGCGGACAGATACAGATAGTCGGTATCCTTGATTCTCTTAGACAATTCGGTCCCTCCTTATACAGGAGCGCCTCAGGCGAACAGCACCTTGGCCACCTCGCCCGACACACTGCCCCGGGCCAGCCGTACCAAAGTTTCAAAGGTGCAGTTGACCTCCACGTCTCCGTCGGCCAGCACCACGCCGCCCCGGAAGTCCCGGGACTGCTGGGACAGGGTGAGATGGGCCTCTTTCCCCGCCTTGGCCAGCAGATCATTGGCACGGGTGGCGATCTTGACGCCGTACCGGGCCCGGTCGGACAGGCACAGAATGAGCTGCTCCTTACCGGTGGAGGAGGCCTTGGCCGTCAGCTGGGCCAGCAGGTCGATATACTCCCGCTCGGGTAGGCTGCACAGCTTGTCCATGGCCAGGCTGAAGGCCTTGTCCAGCATCTCCTGCTTGACGGCCAGGGTCTGCTGGCGGCTCTCCATCTCGGCGGAGCTGATCAGCCGGCTGCGGCGCTCGTCCGCCTGCTTCCGGCCCTTGGCCAGGGCGTCCTGGGTGTTCTGCTGCGCCTGCGCCTGATAGCGGGCCATGATCTCATCGGCCTGGGCCTGAGCCTGGGCCACCACAGCCGCAGCCTCCTGCTGGGCATCCCCTGCAATACGCTGGGTGATTTTTTCGATTCCAGTCATTGTTCTCCCGCCTTTCCTTGTTTCCGGGCTGTCAGCTGATATAGATGATCATCAGCATGGAGGCCAGCAGAGACAGGATGGCGTAGAACTCGACGGTGATGCACAGCACCATGCCCTTGGACCAGTCATCCGGCTTCTTGGCCAGGATGTTGATGGAGCCGGCGGCCACGCGGCCCTGAGCCATGGCGGAGAACAGGCCGCCCAGCGCCATGGGCAGGCAGGCGGCGAAGTACTGCAGGCCCTGCTGCACCGTCATGCCGGCGGCGGAGCCGTCCATCAGGCCCATGCTGAAGATGGCGAAGAACCAGACCACCAGGCCGTACAGGCCCTGGGTGCCAGGGATGACCTGCAGGATCATGACCTTACCGAACTTGGAAGGATCCTCGCTCAGCAGGCCGGTGCCCGCCTCACCGGCGATGCCGGTGCCCTTTGCGCTGCCGATGCCGCTGAGAACGGCTGCCAGACCGGCGCCCAGCAGAGCCAGAGCCAGGCCGCCAAAAGATTCGAAGAAGCTCATTGTAATTTCCTCCTTATTATTTGACCATGTCTACATATTCAGTGTTGATTGCCAGAGGCCGGAAGGGCTTGCCGCCGTCCTCATAGAATTTGCCGAAGTACTCCAGGCACTGGAGACGAAGATCGTGGACGTAGCAGCCCAGGATATTCAGACCGAAGTTGAGGGCATTGCCCGCCAGGGAGATGATAATGAAGAAGACCACATTGCCCGGAATCGCGCCCAGGGTGTTGAACACCTGAGCAATGACCGAGCCGGCCAGCATCAGGGCCATCAGACGGGCGTAGGAGAGGACATCTCCGAAATAGCTGGTGATGTCATACAGGCTGGAGACGCCGCCCACCAGTTTGCCGATGATGGTGGGGCTGCTCCGGCCCTGGGTGAGGATCAGCGCCAACACGCCGGCAATCGCCACCCACCAGAAGCCGGTGAGGGCGCCCACCGCGATGCCGATGAACACCAGCCACCAGGAGCCCACATCCATGACGGCGTCCCAGAATTGTCCCCGCTTGGTCAGCTTGTAGAAGTTGATGGCCATGCCGGTGACAATCTGAATCACGCCCAGGCACATGGCGCCCAGCAGGATCATCAGGGTGTCATCCAGGGGGGTGAACAGAGCGGGCATCTCAAAGGTGCTGGCCGGGTTGATCAGCTTGAGCAGCTGGGGAATGAAGTCGCCCAAAAATCCGCCGGTAAGAGCGCCGAAAATGAAGGTGCTCACACCGCACAGGCCAATCAGCTGGAAGATATTGCCTCTCGGGTGCTTCTTCTTGCAGACAATGATGGAAATCGCCATCATAATCAGTCCGTAGGCCATATCCGCCATCATAATGCCGTAAAACAGCACAAAGAAGGGGAACATTAAGGGGTTGGGATCCAGCGAGCCGTAGGCCGGCAGAGAGTACATCTCAGTGACCATGTTCAGCGGCTTGGTCAGCTTGCTGTTTTTCAGCTTCACCGGCACCTTGGAATAGTCCTCCTTGGCAGGCTCGGACAGCTCCCAGGCACAGGTGTGACTGTTCAGCACTTGGAGCAGCTGCTCCTCCTCGGGCGCGCTGTACCAGCCCTCCAGCAGGATGGTCTTGTCGGTGCCGAGCAGCCGCTCCTTGCCCTCCTCCTTCTGGATGTCCTGATACACCCGGTCGATGACCAGCTTGATCTGATCCCGGTGCTCCTTCTGGCCGGCGATGGTCTCGATGGCCTGTGCCTTGCGCAGCTCCTCCTGAGCGATCTGCTCGTCCAGAGCCGCCAGGTTCTCCCTGGCCGTGCCCTTGACGCCCTTGAAGCGCACCTGGGAAAAGGCCCGGGATTTCAGGGTGTCCAGCGCCGCCTGGAAGTCGCTCTTGTGACACACCAGCAGCACATAGCACTGCTCCTTGTCCCGGCTGACCTCTGTGATCTCGCAAAGAGGCGCTGCCTCAGCCAAGGCCTGCTGGATGGGCTCCAGCTCCACCCCGGCGGGCAGCACGCCCAAGACAATCTCCGTGGTATCCGTGGACTCAGTCTCCAGCGGAAGATCCAGCTCCGCCCAGGGCAGGAAGCCCGCCTGCTGGGCCTGCAGCCGGTTCTCCGCGGAAACCGCCTGGTTCAGTTCAGTCACCGCCTGATTGATGACGCCGGCGCTCTCCAGGGCGATCCGGGTGGTCTCCGGGTCAAAGAGCTGCTCCTCGGTCACATAGGGCCGGGGGGTCAGCATCCCCTCCTTGCTGGGGGCGTACCGCTTGAGGGCCTCCAGGGCGGACTTCAGCGCGCCGCTTTCGCTGCGCACCTGGCCCAGCGCCGTGCTGCCCCGCTTGCTCAGCAGCTGCTCCCACTCGGGATCCTCCGGCTGGGCCTCGGGCGTGGCAATCTCCACGCAGCCCACCCGGAGCAGCTCGTCCAGCAGGGCCTCCTGCTCCTCTGCCAGGGCAATCAGCCGCAGATGCTTCATCTTGACGATTGCCATCAGGCATCCACCACCTTTCTGACAATCAGTGACGCTGCTTCTTCCAGCCGTCCTTCCGCCTGCTTGCGCAGCTGGTCTGCGTCCGCAGCGGCCTTCTCCCGAATCCGGGCCATATCGCCGGAGGCAGACTGCTCTGCCTCTGCGATCATCTGACGGACCTCCGCCTCAGCCTTGGCCTGGGCGTCCAGCACGGCCTGCCGGCCCGCCTTCTCCGCCTCGGCTACCAGGCGCTTGGCCTCCTGATCGGCCTGGGCCTTCTGGGCCCTGCCCTGCTCCTCCGCCTGCGTCACCTGTTTGACTGCTTCCAGAGACATCGTCTCACCGCCTTTCCTTGTAAATTTCCTTCAAAAAAGAACTTTTTGTCAGATGAATCTATTATAACAATTCACCTCCGGAATTGCAACGGAAACTTTTTCGAATTGCAAGTGTTTTTCAAAGAAAAATGCAAGTAATGACATTTTACTTGCATTTCCCGAAATTTTTTTCCTTTTCCCGCCGTTTATTTTTGCGCATTTCGCAAGTTTTGTCCAACAGCAATTCTTTTTTGAATTGCCGGAACTTTTCGCTTTGTCGTTTCCCGGTAATTACCGCTTTTCCCGCTCACTTGCTCAGCACGTCGGCCAGCAAATTGAGTCCGTCCAGAATCCGCTCCTGCTCCTCCTGGTTCAGATCCTGCAGCGCCTCGGCAAACTGGTCGCTGGCGTCGTGCACCGTCTTGGTACGGATGTCCCGATAACGGTCGGTCACTGAGACAAAGATCTTCCGACGGTCCTGATCAGAGCGGATCCGCTGGGCCAGGCCCAGCTTTTCCAGCCGGTCCACAACACCGGAGGTGGTGCTGTTGGCGCTGCCGGTGGCTTTTGCCAGGTCGCTGATGGGCATGGGGCCGTCGGCGTCCAGAATCATCAGCGTCACCGTCTGCGGATAGGTCAGGTTCAGTCTGCCCAGGAACCCCTGGGAGCGAATCGACATCTGCCGGCTGGCCCGAAGATAGGCGTGCAGGATTTGGTTGGCGCTTTCCGTCATATCGTATCCCTCCTGAGAGTTTTTCATGTAAATCGGCCTCAAATCACGGGGATTGTCCGGCGATTGTTTCGATTGTGATATTTATCATAGTCCTCTTTCCCAAACACGTCAACAAAGTGCCGGCGCAATTTACGTTTTATTCGCACACTATTTACGGTTTGTTCATCTTCCGGAGTGCTTTCCCCTCTCCCGGCCGCGCCGGGGGCAATATTGACATTCTCTGGCAGGACTGCTACAATAATTCAGTTATCTACCCCGATTTTCTGATGCAGGAGTGTATTTATGCGACGTTTTATCGGCGACCTCAAGCGGTACTACCGCTATATCTTTTATTCCGCCAAGAGCATTCTGAAGCAGGAGGTGGCGGACTCCTTTCTCAACTGGATCTGGCTGATCCTCAACCCCATTATGTTCATGCTGGTCTACGCCTTTGTCCAGATCGCCATTTTCGGCAACGAGACCAAATATCTGGCCTCCTTCCTCTTCATCGGCCTGACCTGTTGGAACTTTTTCAATCCCTGTATCAACAGCAGCATCCGGATGATCAAGCGCTACCAGGGCATTATCTCCAAGGTCTATGTGCCGAAATACGTCTTTTTGCTGTCCAATATGCTGGTCAACGGCTTCAAGACGCTGATCTCCTTCGGATTGGTCATCATCTCCCTGATTGCCTATGGGGTTCCCTTCTCCCCCAGGATGTTCTGGTGTATCCCTTATCTGCTGGTGCTGTTTCTGGTCACCTTCGGCCTTTCCTGCATTTTGCTTCACGCCGGCGTCTTCCTGGACGATCTGGCCAACATCGTCCCCATCGCCATGCGAATGCTCTTCTTCCTCTCCGGTATTTTCTATGACCTGGAGGGAAAGCTCAAGGGCGGCCTGGGCTATGTGATGGAGCGGCTCAACCCGGTGGCTCACATCATCCTCCAGATGCGCCGTACCATGATCTATGACAAGCCTGCCAGCGTCCACTGGCTCCTCTTCTGGTTTGCCGCCGGTCTGGTGCTCTCTGTCATCGGCATCGCCCTCATCTACAAGTATGAGCGGCGCTACGTCAAGTCCATCTGATCTTCCGTCTCCCCACTGCGGTTGTCCGCTCCGGTCAGCCGCAGTTTTTTTGTTTTTTTGCAAAATGCCCCTTGACAGACTGCCTGTCCGTGAGTATAATAACACCTGTCGCGCGGGAGTAGCTCATCTGGTAGAGCGCCACCTTGCCAAGGTGGAGGTAGCGAGTTCGAGCCTCGTCTTCCGCTCCAAATGAAAACAGGAGCAAATCTTGCTCCTGTTTTCCATATGGCAACATAGCCAAGTGGTAAGGCGTGGGTCTGCAAAACCCTGATGCCCCGGTTCGAATCCGGGTGTTGCCTCTTGAAGTTCTCGGTTTTCCTGATTCGGAAAAACCGAGAACTTTTTATGTTCTATCGCATAGAGATGGGAGAGATGAAAATGAACCTACAGCGAGCGAGCAAGACGCTGTCCTACCTGCTGCGGCATTGCCGGGAGCCGCTGTACATTGACCTGGACGGCGGATGGGCGGCGGTTGATGAGATTGTCTCGGTTCTGCAAACGAAATACCGGGGCTTTAACAGGGAACTGCTCGCCCGGATCGTGGCGACGGACGAGAAGGGCCGCTATTCCTATGACGCAGAGGGCGAGAGAATCCGGGCGAATCAAGGCCATTCGATTCCGGGCGTGGTGATTGAAATGGAGGAGCCGGAGCCGCCGGAGCTGCTGTATCACGGGACGGCGGAGCGATTCCTTCCATCCATCCTGTCAAAGGGCTTGCTGCCCATGGGGCGGCAGTTTGTGCATCTCTCCGCTGACGTTCCAACCGCAGTGAAGGTGGGCAGCCGCCACGGAGCGCCTGCTGTTCTGGCGGTGGAGGCCGGAAGATTTGTGGCCGACGGCCATACCCTGAAGCGGTCAGAGAATGGAGTGTGGCAGGCGCAGGCGGTTCCGGCTGAGTATCTCCATTTGCTGAAAGACTGACAGGAGAATCTTACAGGTTATAACACTTTGCGCAAAGCCCTTGCCAACCTTTCCTAAAAGTCGTATAGTGAAATCGGAAACAAAAGGACGCGGCGTAAAACGCCGATGGAAAGGATGTGCATGATTGTGAAGAGAACCAGATTTGTGGCAGGACTCCTGTCTGCGGCCCTGCTGATGAGCGCGCCTGGGGCGATTCAGACAGCCCTGGCGGCGGGAGACGCCCTGGCGCCGGCCGGCTCCGGCGCGGTGCAGACGGTCAGCAATGCTTCCAGCAAGAGCTATCAGGTCAAAGTGACGGCGGATTGGCTGAACATCCGCAAGAAGGCGGACAAAAACAGCGACATCACCGGGACGCTGAAAAAGGGCGACAAGGTGACCATCACCAGTGAGTCTACCGACAGCCGCGGCGTGGTCTGGGGTAAGCTGGACAGCGGTAAGGGCTGGATCAATCTGAGCTTCACCCAGAAGACGGATGGCAGTTCCTTCAGCAGCTACAAGGTCAAGGTGACGGCCAACAGCCTGAATATCCGCAGCAAGGCGGATAAGAGC
Source organism: uncultured Clostridia bacterium (assembly GCA_945926565.1). Taxonomy (GTDB): domain Bacteria; phylum Bacillota; class Clostridia; order Oscillospirales; family Oscillospiraceae; genus Onthomonas. The sequence continues at coordinate 11,679 of CAMELY010000016.1, forward strand.
AGCGAGATCAAGGGTGTGCTGAAAAAGGGCGATGTGGTCACGATCACGGCAGAGCAGAAGGACAGCCGGGGGGTCACCTGGGGCAAGCTGGACAGCGGTAAGGGCTGGATCAGCCTGAGCTATGCCAAGAAGACGACTGAGAGCTCCTTCAGCCAGTATAAGGTGAAGGTGACGGCGGAGAGCCTGAATATCCGCAGCAAGGCGGACAAGAGCAGCGCTGTCAAGGGCGTGCTGAAAAAGGGCGACGTGGTCACCATCGTGGCGGAGCAGAAGGACAGCCGTGGAGTCACCTGGGGCAAGCTGGACAACGGTCAGGGCTGGATCAGCCTGAGCTATGCCAAAAAGACGGAGGATACTCCCTCCTTCAGCAAGTCCAAGGTGAAAGTGACAGCGGGCAGCCTGAACATCCGCAGCAAGGCGGGCACCAGCGGCGCCATCAACGGTGTTTTGAAAAAGGGCGATGTGGTCACCATCGTGGCAGAGCAGAAGGACAGCAAGGGCGTTACCTGGGGTAAGCTGGAGAGCGGCAAGGGCTGGATCAGCCTGAAATATGCCAAGAAGACCACCGGAGATGCCGCTCCTGTGACCAGTTATCAGGTGAAGGTGACGGCGGACACGCTGAATATCCGCAAAAAGCCGGATAAGAGCAGCGACGTGGTGGGCTACCTGAAAAAAGGCAACGTCTTCACCATTGTGGACGAATCTACTGACAGCCGGGGCGTCAAGTGGGGCAAGCTCAAAAACGGCGACGGCTGGATCAATTTGAACTACACCAAGAAAGTATAAGTCAGACGATACATTGACTGCGGCGCACAGGAAGAGCCTGTGCGCCGCAAATTTTAAGAATGACGAAAGACTCCCTTAAGGTTGGAAAAACCTCGTTGTATTCCCGGATTTTCGGTGTTACACTGAGAAAAAACAGAAGAGGAGCGGGAATATGAAGAGACTGCGTCGCCCGGGAAGGGCTTTGCTGAGCCTGCTGCTGGCGGCCGGGCTGCTGGGAACGGGACTCATGGTTCTGCGCCCGGATTGGCGGTACCTGGCCGGGGATGCGCTGACCCGGTGGAGCCGCAGCGCCCCTCTGGAGGAGGTTGACCGGGAAGAACTGACACTGACCGATTATCCCCTGGAGTCGCTGCGCGGCCGGGCGGATGTGGAGGAGAACCGGAATCTGATGCTGATCAATTCGGAGCATCCCATCCCCCAGGGGTTTCAGCCTCAGCTGGAGGAGGACGGCGTGATGGATGAGGCGATGGCGGAGGACTATGCCGCCCTTGCCGGGCAGATCGAGGCACGCTTCGACCAGTCCCTCATTGTCCGCAGCGGCTATCGCACCCGGGAGGAGCAGGAGGCCACCATTCAGCAGGATGGGGAGACCGCGGCCTCCCTGGATGCCAGTGAGCACCAGGCGGGACTGGCCCTGGACGTCTGTGTGCCGGGCTACGGCGGCAGGGCGCTGCTCAAGACAGAGGCGGGCCGGTATCTCAACGACAGCTGCTGGGCCTATGGCTTTATCATCCGCTATCCCTATTACGGCAGGGAGGACACCGGCATCGGCTACGAGCCCTGGCACCTGCGCTATGTGGGCAGCCCCCATGCCCGGATCATCATGGAAAACAGCTGGACACTGGAGGAGTATTTCCGCCGGCTGGAGCCGGGAGCCTTCTATCGGAGCGGCGACGTGCTGATCACCCGGCAGGCGGGGGAGACCTTCCGGCTGCCGGAGGGCTGGAAGGAGCTGAGCATGTCCCCGGACAACCAGGGGAACTGGGTGTTTACCCTGACAATGGAAGACGAATAACAGAGCCTCTCCCGCGGCAAGCTGCCGCAGGAGAGGCCTTCTGCGTTATTGGGGGGTCTGCTCCGCCTCGGTCTGCTCCGCAGCTTGCGACTCTGCCTCGTGCAGCAGCATCACTGCGTAACGGCGGTAGAGGAAAGAGCGGATGGCCGCCTCCAGCAGCGGGGGGTGGGGCGAGACGGAGAGGGGGCCGCTGCCGTTCAGATTGGAGAGGGTTCCCTCCAGTAGCCGGACAAAGGACTGATAGGCAGACGCAGCATTTTCCGGAGCAAACTCCCGTTGGAGCAGGGTGCGGATTTCCTCCATACTCAGCACCTGCTTGAGCAAAAAGGTCACATAGAGGCAGATGACCTGCTCCCGGGTGTATTTCTTCCGCTCTGGCGGGGTGATGACCTTGAGCTTGACGTAGTTGTTGATCATAGCTGCCGTCACCGGGGCCTGTTCTCCGTCGTAGAAGGGGGCCACCGCTTGGGTGAGGAAGGAGACCACCTGATCCTTATACAGGGGGATGGCGGGGAAGTCCTCGTAGCGGGGGCAACGGTACGCAGTCAGCAGTTCCAGCTGGTTCATGGAGATCGATCCTTTCCGGAAGAGTGAATTGTTAAAATCTAGTATAGCAAATGTGAATGATTTGTCAAGAAGTGAGAAACCTATTGACAAGAACTTTCAAACGCTGTAATATAATATCAAATACTAGATAAGATGATTTTAAAGGAGCGGTGAACATGGATATGCAGACTGGAGCCATCCCCGCCACGGGCTTTAACACCCCCGCCCTGTTTCGGGCCAGGGATCCGCTGAGCGCGCTGAGCCATTTTGTGGGCTTTCTGCTCTCCATCCTTGCCGCCTTTCCGCTGCTGGTCAAGGCGTCCTGTGTGGGCTGCAGCCTGACGGAGATTCTCTCCCTGTGCGCCTTTATGGTGGGAGCCATCGCCCTCTACGGGGCCAGCACTGCCTATCACACCTTCCGGCTGGGCCAGAAGGGATATCTCCGTCTCAAACGGCTGGATCACACCATGATCTATCTGCTCATTGTGGGCTCCTACCTGCCCATCTGCGTCTTCTGCCTGTGGGACGGTATCGGCAAGCTGCTGGGGGCGGTGGTGACCGGGATTGCTGTGGCCGGCGTAATCTTTACCATGTTCTGGGTCACCTGCCCTAAATGGCTCTCCTCCTGCATCTATATCGCGCTGGGCTGGATCTCTGTTCTGGCCCTGCCCCAGATGCTCCGGACCATGGCGCCTCAGGCTATCGGCTGGCTGGTGGCGGGCGGATTGCTCTACACGGTGGGCGGCGTCATCTATGCCCTTAAGCTGCCCGGCCTGGAGCG
>CAMELY010000017.1 GCA_945926565.1 uncultured Clostridia bacterium
CACGTTGAAGATCCTGCGGGCCTATGGCCAGCTGGAGTCCCAGCAGATCGCCGGGGAGAACATCACCGCCGCCATGAAGCGGGTGGAGGGCATGATGGACAAGGTGGTGGAGGGCTTTGAAAAGCAGCTGGACCAGCTGTTCCAGGGGGACACCATGGACATCACCGCCGACGTGGACGTGCTGGAGCAGATGCTGGCCCGGGACGGCCTGACGGGGGAGCAGCTGCGGCTGTAAGCTCGTATCAAACAGGCCGCTGGGGACAGCGGCCCCTACGAAAAAACAACAACTGCGCGGGAATTTCTCCTGCGCAGTTGTTATTTTTATATTCTTTTATACGTGGCGTAATGGAACATCAGGCCGTCCTCTTCCAGCGGCTCCGACTCCTCCGCCAGGGTCCAGTTGGGGTCGGCGTCCAGATCGGGCAGCCAGCAGTCGGCGGGATAGGCTTTATGAATTTTGGTGATGTAGGCCGTGTCGCACTTGTCCAGCAGGGCCTTGTACACCGACGCGCCGCCGATGACGCAGGAATCCTCCGGGGCCTGGGCCAGCAGGCTGTCCAGGTCGGGGTACACCTCCGCACCCTCCGGGGCAAAGTCCGGGTTCCGGGACAAAATCAGGTTCCGGCGGCCCTTTAAAGGCCGCCCGCCGGGGAAGGTGGCCATGGTCTTCCGCCCCAGGATCACCGGGTGGCCGGTGGTCAGGGTCTTAAAGCGCTTTAGGTCCTGGGAGATGTAGACCAGCTGGTCGCCGCCCTTGCCCAGGGCCCAGTGTTCGTCAACTGCCGCAATGAGCTTCATGTTAAGTTGCCCTCCTTTACACCGCCACGGGGATCAGCTTGGGGTCCAGGGTGTGGGCCTGATAGCCCTCCAGCTTCACGCTGTCGGGGGTGAAGTCATAGAAATCGGTGACAGAGGGGTCCAGGGTGAACTTGGGGGCGTCGAAGGGCTTGCGGGCGATCAGCTCCTCCACCACGGGGACGTGGCGGTCATAGATGTGGGCGTCGGCGATGACGTGGACCAGCTCCCCGGCCTGGAAGCCGGTGACCTGGGCGATCATGTGCAGCAGGGTGGCATACTGCATCACGTTCCAGCCGTTGGCGGTGAGCATGTCCTGGGAGCGCTGGTTCAAAATGGCGTTCAGGGTGTTGCCGGAGACGTTGAAGGTCATGGAATAGGCGCAGGGGTACAGGGCCATCTCGCTCAGGTCGTGGTGGTTATACATGATGGCCAGGATGCGGCGGGAGGCGGGGTCGTGTGTTAAGTCCCACAAAATTTTGTCCACCTGGTCCATGTCCCCCTGGGGATAGTGGTGCTTCACCCCCAGCTGATAGCCATAGGCCTTGCCGATGGAGCCGTTCTCGTCGGCCCAGGAATCCCACACGTGGCTGTGCAGGTCGTGGATGTTGTTGGACTTCTTCTGCCAGATCCACAGCAGCTCGTCCACGGCGGACTTGAGATACTGCTTGCGCACGGTGAGCATGGGGAACTCCTCCCGCAGGTCATAGCGGTTCACCACGCCGAAGAGCTTGATGGTGTGGGCGGGGCTGCCGTCCTCCCAGCGGGGGCGGACCTCCCGGTCTGTGTCCCAAACGCCACGGCTTAAAATATCCTGACAGGTCTTGATAAACACCTGGTCTGCATAGCTCATGTAAAACGGCTCCTTCCAGCTTGAATATGTTCTATCATAGCACAGGGCCGCCGATCCTGTCCAGAAAAAGCATCTGGTCTTTTCCCCGCCGGGATGTTATAATACAAAACACGACGTCATATTCCGCCCACGGGCGCTTTTGGAGGTTTTTTATGTCCAGCAAAGAGGAGTTTATCGAGATTTTTACCAGCTGCATCACCCGGGACGGGGCGGACAAGCTGCTGGACTTTTTGGAGCACAAGTGCGACTTTTTCACCGCTCCCGCCTCCGCCAGGTATCACGGGGCCTATGAGGGCGGCCTGTGCGACCACAGCCTGAACGTGTACCACTGTCTGGTGGACTATCTCCAGCGGGAGCGGGTGCAGGAGCTCTATGGCCTGGAGTACAGCGACGAGTCCATCGCCATCGTGGCCCTGCTCCACGACCTGTGCAAGATCGGCTGCTATAAAAAGGGCACCCGCAACGTGAAGGACGAGTCGGGCAAGTGGCAGACCGTGCCCAGCTATACCTTTGACGACCCCCTGCCCTATGGCCACGGGGAGAAGAGCGTGTACATCGCCAACGGCTATATCCGTCTCACCCGGGAGGAGGCCATGGCCATCCGCTGGCACATGGGCTTCTCCGGCCCGGAGGACAACCGCACCGTGGGCCAGGCCCTCCAGCGCTATCCCCTGGCCTTCGCCCTGGCCACGGCGGACATGGAGGCGTCCTACTTCCTGGAGAACGAGGACCGGCTGTAAACGCAATACAGACAGCAATATCAGAACAGAATAATACAAAAAACAGGCCCTTCCGGCAAGCAGCGGAAGGGCCTGTTTTGACGACGGGAAGAAAAGCTAGAAAATATGTTCCAATCGGGAAACAAATGTGCTATACTATAAGAAAGTCATGATCCCGCCCGCGGCGGGGGAGAGGGGCGTCTATGGACGGCAAGCATCAGGTTTTACAGGAATACTTCGGCTATGACGCCTTTCGCCCCGGGCAGGGGGAACTGATCGACGCCCTGCTGGCGGGGCGGGACGCCTTTGGGGTGATGCCCACCGGGGGCGGCAAGAGCCTTTGCTATCAGGTGCCCGCCCTGCTGCTGCCGGGGGTGACGGTGGTGGTGTCCCCCCTGATCTCTCTGATGCAGGACCAGGTGACCGCCCTGAAAAAGGCGGGGGTGGCGGCGGCCTATTTAAACAGCGCCCTCACCCAGGCACAGATCGACCAGGTGTGCCGCCGTCTGCTGGCAGGGGAGTACCGCCTGCTGTATGTGGCCCCGGAGCGGCTGCTGGCGGACCGGTTCCTGGCCGTGGTCCAGCGGCTGGACATCGCCATGGTGGCGGTGGACGAGGCCCACTGCATCTCCCAGTGGGGCCAGGACTTCCGGCCCAGCTATCTGGAGATTCAGGACTTTCTCGCCTCCCTCCCCCGCCGGCCGGTGGTCACCGCCTTTACCGCCACCGCCACCCAGGCAGTGCGGCAGGATATTGTCCGCTCCCTGGGGCTGCGCAATCCCCAGACCTTTGTCACCGGCTTCGACCGGCCCAACCTCTATTTTGAGGTGCAGCAGCCCTCCAACCGGAACCAGGCGGTGCTGGACACCCTGGCCCGATTTCCCGGCCGTTCCGGCATCATCTACTGTCTGACCCGGAAGAACGTGGAGTCCCTGTGTGAGCTGCTCCAGGAGAAGGGCTTTTTCGCCACCCGGTATCACGCCGGGCTGGATCCCCAGGAGCGGCAGGAGAACCAGGAGGACTTTCTCTACGACCAGAAGCAGATTATGGTGGCCACCAACGCCTTCGGCATGGGCATCGACAAGTCCAACGTCAGCTTTGTCATCCACTGCGGCATGCCGGGCAACCCGGAGAGCTACTACCAGGAGGCGGGCCGGGCAGGCCGGGACGGCGGCCCCGCCCAGTGCATTCTGCTGTTTCAGCAGAAGGACATTGCCACCAACCGCTATTTTATCGAGCACAGCGAGGGGGATGACCCCGCCCTGACCCCGGAGCAGGCGGAGGCGCTGCGCAAGCAGTCGCTCCACCGGCTGCGGCAGATGAGCAGCTACTGCACCGCTCCCGGCTGCCTGCGCAAAAAGCTGCTGGGCTATTTCGGGGAGCAGGCTCCCGACCGCTGCGGCAACTGCTCCAACTGCCTCAGCGGCCAGCCTCCGGAGGACGCCACCGCCCTGGGCAGGCAGTTTATCCTCTGCATCGCCCTGCTGGCCCGGGAGAACCGGGCCTTTGGGGCGGAGGCAATCATCAAGATTCTCCGGGGCGTGGACGACCCGGCCCTGGAGTGGCTCCGGCCCCGGCGGCTGGACTGCTTCGGCAGCCTGTCCGCCCAGCCGGCGAAAAAGCTGCGGCAGGTGTCCGCCGCCCTGATCGACCAAGGCTACGTCCGGCAGACGGAGGGTCAGTGGCCGGTGCTGGAGCTCACCGAGCAAGCCCCCGGCCTGGTGACCAAGTCCGACCACCTTTGGATCAAGCCCCTGCCCGACCGGAGGAAGGCCCGAGCCGCCCTCCCGAGAGGCGAGGCGGACGGCGCACTGCTGGTCAAGCTGAAAGAGGTGCGCAGCGCCCTGGCCCGGCAGGCGGGTGTGCCCGCTTTTATGATTTTCTCCGACGCCACCCTGCAGGACATGTGCCGGCTGGTACCCCGCACCCGTGAAGAGTTCCTGGAGGTCAAGGGGGTAGGCAATGTGAAGGCCCAGCGATACGGCAAGGCTTTTCTGGCGGTACTCTCCCAGTGGGAGGGGCCGGAGCAGGCGGAAGGAAGATGATACCATGAAAAATACCACTCTCTGCTACATCCAGCGGGGCGATCAGTACCTGATGCTCCACCGGATCAAAAAGAAAAACGACCTGAATCAGGACAAGTGGATCGGCGTGGGCGGCAAGTGTGAGGAGGACGAGAGCCCGGAGGAGTGTCTGCTCCGGGAGTGCCGGGAGGAGACCGGTCTCACCCTCACCCGCTGGCGCTACCGGGGCCTGGTCACCTTTGTCTCCGACCGGTGGGAGGGGGAGTATATGCACCTGTACACCGCCGACCGGTTTTCCGGGGAGATTGGCCCCTGCAACGAGGGAGTGCTGGAGTGGCTGGACAAAAAGGCCCTCCGCTCCCTCCAGCTGTGGGTGGGCGACCACATCTTTCTCGATCTGCTGGAGGCGGAGGCCCCCTTCTTCTCCCTCAAGCTGGTCTATGAGGGGGACAGGCTGACTCAGGCGGCGCTGAACGGGCAGTCGATTGCGTTGCCCTACGGCGGTTTGGACACACTCAGCGTCTTATCTGAACTGTGAGCATCGAAATGACAGAATGGGACGACCGAAACCTGGAAATGCTGACTTACAAGCCCTAATTTTCCAGGGCGGTACGTCCATCCCATCATCAGAAAGAGGTGTCTTTATGAACGAACTGTTGGAATCTGCCCGCAAGCTGGCCGGTGAGATTGCCGGCATCCGTCACGACCTGCACAGCCACCCGGAGGTGGGCCCCAGGCTGCCCTGGACGAAAGCCTATGTCATGGACAAGCTGAAGTCCTTCGGCTATCAGCCGGAGGAGCTGGGTGAGAGCGGAGGCATTGTGGCCACCATCCGGAACGGAACCTCGGACAAGGTCTTTCTGCTCCGGGCAGACATGGACGCTCTGGCCATTCAGGAAAAATCCGCCCTCCCCTTCGCCTCCCAGAACGGCAGCATGCACGCCTGCGGCCACGACATGCACGCCTCCATGCTGCTGGGGGCGGCCAAGCTGCTGATGGAGCACCGGGAAGAGATCGACGGCACGGTGAAGCTGGTGTTCCAGCCAGACGAGGAGGGCTTCACCGGCGCCAAGGCCATGCTGGCGGCGGGGGTACTCCACAATCCCGAGGTGAACGCCGCCATGGCCCTGCATGTGAACTCCGGCACCCCCTCCGGGCTGGTGCTGTGCGGCAAGGGCGTCTGCATGGCGGGCTGCACCCTGTTCCGGATCACCGTCAAGGGTACCGGCTGCCACGGAGCCATGCCGGAGACCGGCGTGGATCCCATCAACATCGCCGCCCACATCTATCTGGCCCTCCAGGAAATCCCCTCCCGGGAGATCGAGGCCCGGCAGCCGGCTGTGGTGACCATCGGCAAGTTCCAGGGGGGCGAGGCTCCCAACATCATCCCCCAGCAGGTGGTGCTGGAGGGCACCATCCGCACCATGGACCGAGACCTCTCCGCCCACATCATGGACCGGATCCGTGAGATCTCGGTGGGCACCGCCCGGCTGTTCCGGGGAGACGCGGAGGTTGTGGAAATCGCCTCCGCCCCGCCTCTGAACAACGACGGAGACCTGGTGGAGGAGCTGGCGGGCTACAGCCGGGAGATCTGCGGCGACCGCCAGGTGGTGGTCTTCTCCCAGGGGGGCATGGGGTCGGAGGATTTCGCCTCTTACACCTATGAGATTCCCTGCGGCTACCTGCTGCTGGGGGCCGGAACCGCCCAGGAAAATCCCGCCTTCGGCAAGCCCATGCACAACGAATGCGTGGTCTTCAACGAGGAGGTGCTGCCCCTGGGAGCGGCGCTCTACGCCTGGTGCGCCATCCGCTGGCTCAAGGGCCAGAGCGGCAAATAAGAGAATCTGCCTGTAAGATCAGAAATCCCCGCAGAGGGAGGAAGGTATCCTCTCCCCTGCGGGGATTTTCTCTGTCAGCGATCCCAGACGATCCAGAAGAGCAGCTGCTTCCAGGGGGGCAGCGCTTTGCCCACCCGCCGCAGCTCCCGGGTCAGCAGGCTGACCGCCTGCCGTCGCTCCGCCTCGGTCAGCCTGTGCTGGCTGAACCGGGCCTTTTGGGCAAGCTCTGTGACCTCCTCCGGGATTGTGCCGCCCCAGCGCGTCAGCGCCTGGAACCGGCCATAGACCTCCAGCACCGCCCGGTTGGTATCCGGCTGGCTCATGCAGCGCTCCCAATGGCGGAGCCACAGCAGCCGCAGGCCCCAGAGGGCAGCGGCCAATCCGATCAGGCACAGGCCAACGAGCAGCAGCTTTGCCAGGACGGACAAAAGCGCCGCAAAGAGGCCGCTCTCTCCTGTTTCCGTCTGGGCCGGAGGCTCGGCTGTTATCTCAGTCTGGCCGGGCGCTTCCGGTTCGATGGATTCAGGGGGCTGGGGTTCCGGCTGCTCTGGCTGAATATCCTCCTCCGGTTGCTGCTCCGGCTGGGTCTCCTCCTCCGGCTGCTGGCTCTGCTGGAGATTTTCCTGGGGCAGCTGGGTGCCGCCGCCGGGGGTCATCTCCACCGGATACCAGCCGTAGCCGGAGAGGTAGATCTCCACCCAGGCGTGGGCGGCGGAGTCCGGCACATCAGTTTTCTCCCCCGCCGTCACCGGCAGGGCATAGCCGGCCACATAGCGGGCGGGAATCCCCATGGCCCGGAGCAGCAGGGTGCCCGCCGTGGCAAAGTGGACGCAGTAGCCCTGATGGCTCGCCTCCAAAAACCAGAGTGTATACTCCTCCCCCTCCGGGGGGGCCGGGGTGTTCAAGTCGTATTCCGCAAGGTTGTCCAGCAGCCGGGCCACCTGCCGGGCGGCCGTCACCGCCTCCACATGCTGGGCAGAGATGTCCTCCTCCGGAGAGACAGGCAGGCTCCGGGCCTGCTCCACATAGGGAGCCAGGTTCTCCGCCATACCCTCGGGAAGCCGGAGATAGTTCTGCCGGACAAACCGCTCATAGAGCTCCTCCGCCTCCCCCTGGCCGCCGGCAAGGGCGGACAGCCCGTTCAGATCGGGGGGCGTAAAGGAAAAGCTGTGCTGCCACAGGCCGTCGCTGCGGGAGAGGGCGCTGTCCAGAACCGGCTCCAGACCGGAGAGACCGTCCGCCTGATAGGGGGTATAGACCCAGTCGGACGGGACGCCCAAATCGACCACAGTGACCGTTTCAGTGCGCTCCCCCTGGGCAGCGGCGGGATAGAGAACAGCAGGCCACCGGGCCAGCAACTGGCTCCAGGTTGTCTCCTCCACGGCGGCGTTCTGGGGCAGGAGCTGGCCATAGGCGCTCTCTGAGACCGGCTCCCAGCTTGTCCCGGTATATTCCCCCAGGGAATAGCCCCGGAGGTAAAGGGAGCCTGTCCAGCTGCTCTCCACCCGGAGCACCGAGGCACCGGTGTACTGCGGGTTCCCTTCCTGGGTCAGATCCACCCGCTCGGAAAGCCCGGCAGAGGTCACGGCCTGGAAGGGGCCGCCTTCCCCGGGCAGCAGGGCGGGGAGCTGCTCCGTCTGGCCGCTGAGCCAGAGGCGGGCGCTGTCCGCCCATTGGGGATAGGTATACCGCTCCTCCGGGCTCAGCCAGGTCAGCCCCAACAGAAGCAGGGCGGACATCCCCAATGTCAGCAGCCGCCAGCGGGCCCCTGCGGCTCCCGAATCCTCCCCCGCCGGGCGGGCGGAGAGCAGGCAGGAGAGGCTGGCCGCTCCCAACAGCAGCAGAGCGGGCCAACTCACGCCCCCGTCCACGCAGAAGGCCGGGATCAGGGGCAGCCAGGTCAGCAGCAGGGTCAGACCAGAGGAGTGGGCCCTGAGCAGACTCCATCCGGTGAGCAGCCCCCAGGGCACCGACGCCGTCAGCAGCGCCGCCGCCATGGAGGCCGTGTCTGCCGGCTCTGCCGGCAGAGCGGCAAGCCCCATCTGCGTCAAGATGGTATCCAGCAGGGCGACGCTCCCCTGTATAAAGGCATCCCAGCCCTGCCAGAGCCGGAAGCCCCAGGCCCCCAGCACCAGCACCGTCGCCAGCGTCCTGAACCGGGGCAGGTGAAAGAGGAGCAGCAGTCCTAAGGTCAGGCCGAAGCCGGTCAACAGCAGCAGGCCGGGCGCGATGGGCAGGCAATAGCCCGCCTGGATACTGAGCAGGCTCCCTGCCAGCAGCAGGGCCAGGGTGAGTCCGTCCGCCAACAGGGGGAGCAGTCTGCCGGAGAGGTGTTTCTTCACGACGGCTCCACCTCCCCCTCCTCCAGATGAAGCTGGGCCACCGGGCCCTCCAGTCCGGCACAGCTCAGCCCCAACTCCCGGATGGAGAGGCCGGCAGACGGCATGGGATCCCGGAGGGCGGCGGCAAGGCAGGTCAGCCAGTCCCGTTGGGAGGCGATCTCATAGCTGCGCAGGGCGCCGGTCTCCGGCTGGAGCCAGCGTACGATATGCACTCTCCCCTGCTCCAGCAGCTGACAGCTGGCCTTTTGCAGCAGCGCCAGCCGGGTATCCAAGGCGGAGCGGCTGCCGAAATGGTCAAAGGTGAGCAGCAGAACCGGCTTGCGGTGGGTCAGAGGCTCCCGCACCACCAGGTCGTCCTGCTTGGAGGAGAGCTTCCAGTGGACGCTGCGCATGGGGTCTCCCGGCCGGTAGGTGCGCAGGTCGTAGTCCTCTCCCCAGCCGCCCAGGGCGGGCTGGAGGGGCTGGGCCAGACTGGGCCGCTCCTCCCAGCCCCGGAAGGGATCTGCCGCAATGCTGTCGGGGCAGATCAGCACCTCCTGCGGGGGCGGGCAGGAGCAGGAGAAGACGAAGAGTCCCAGGGCGTCCCAGACCTGCACCCGCTGGACGGCCAGCCGGGCCATGCCGCAGTGGAGCTGAGTCAGGGGCTCCTCCGGGCTGTCCAGGCCGGTGCTGCCCCAGCTCTCCAGCCGGAGACGGCGGGGCCGCTTCTCCGGGGCCTGGCAGTCCGCCCAGATCAGGGTAACCCGGAGCTTGGAGAGGGGCAGTCCGGTGGGATTGTGCACCCGGCAGAGGAAGGAGAACTCCTGTCCCCGGGTCACAGCTTCCTCCTCCGCCTCCAAACTCACTCGGATGGGCAGCATCACCGGAAGGCTCAGGGCCAGAGACAGCACCGGCAGCAGCAGGAGTACCAGAAAAATCAGGTGCACCAGATAGCCGGTATAGGAGAGCTGGCACCAGAGGGACACCCCCAGGGCCAGCAGATAGATCAGCCAGCGGATCGCCATGGCGTCACCGCAGCCGGGGCGGCTTCACCTGGTGGAGTACCTCTCCGCACAGGGCGGCGCCGTCCCGGTCCTTCGCCTGGGCGGAGGGGGTCAGAATCAGCCGGTGGGCCACCACGTCGGTATAGACCGCTTGGATATCCTCGGGCAGCACATAGTCCCGGCCCCGCATCAGAGCCAGGGCGCGGCCGGCAGAGGCCAGGGCCAGAGTGGCCCGGGGGCTGGCGCCCTGGAGCACCTTGCTGTTTTCCCGGGTGGCGGCGGTGAGCCGGACGATATATTCCAGCACCGGGTCGCCGATATAGATCTGATCCACCGACTCCCGCAGCCGCTCCAGGCCCTGGCGGTCCACCACCCGACGCACCTGCTCCAGCAGGCTCCGGTTCTGTCGGCGGCGCACCATCTCCAGCTCGTCCTCCGGCCTGGGATAGCCGATGGTCAGCCGGATCATGAAGCGATCCATCTGGGAGTCGGGCAGAGGCTGGGTGCCAGCCACGCCGGTGGGGTTCTGGGTGGCGATGACCAGGAAGGGCTGGGGGACGGGGTGGGTTCTGCCGTCCACCGTCACCTGGCCCTCCTCCATGGCCTCCAACAAAGCGGACTGGGTGCGGCTGGTGGCCCGGTTCAGCTCGTCGGCCAGAAAGAGGTTGCACATGAGGGCGCCGGGGCGGTATTCCATCCGGTTGGCCTCCCGGTTATATAAGGTGAACCCGGTCAGGTCGGAGGGCATCACGTCTGGGGTGAACTGCACTCGGTTATAGCCCAGATCCAGCGCCCGGGAAAAGGCCAGGGCCATGGTGGTCTTGCCTACGCCGGGGACGTCCTCCAGCAGCACATGGCCCCGGGCTAGAATGGCCAGCAGCATTTTGGCCAGCACCTCGTCCTTGCCCACCACCACTTTCTTCACTTCCGCCACAATCTCGGCGGCGGTTTTTCGCTCGTCCATCTGATTTACTCCTTCATTTTCCGGCACATAATCCTACATTTTATAGCATAAGGCAGTTTTTCTCCTGCGTCAACTTAAGAATTCCTAAATCTGGGAAAAGAGGCGCAAAATGCCCGTCGTTTATGTTCAAACGGCGGGCGCTACGCTTACGGAATCAATTTTTTCGGCTTAATATACCGCTCCTCCTCGGAGAAGATACAGCCGCAGTATTTCTGCATGTACATGCCCAGCTCTCTGGCCCGATCCTGCCCGGCGCGGAAGAGGGGCCGGAAGTCCCGGTAGAGAAACTCCACCCCGTATTCCTCCCCCGCCCGCTGGGCCACCTCACGCATCAGCTCGTGCTGCTGGTAGGGGCTGATGAACAGGCTGGAGGTAAAGCTGTCAAAGCCGTTTTCGGCGGCGTACTGGGCCACACGGTACAGCCGCATCTCATAGCACTTGACGCAGCGGTGGGCGATGTCCTCCGCCACCGCCCGGATAAAGGGGCGCAGGGCGTATTCATTGACCACCACCAGGGGCAGGTCGATGGTCTTGGCGTATTCCTCTAGGGTGTTCCGGCGGGCCCGGTACTCGGTGACCGGGTGGATGTTGGGATTATACCAGAAACCGGTGACCTCCCGGCCCTCGGCGCGGAGGGAGTCGATGCACTGGTTGGCGCAGGGGGCGCAGCAGCAGTGGAGCAGGGTCTTCATAGACGGCGCTTCCTTTCCTGAAAAACTCGTGAACTGTAGTATAACACGTTTTTCCCCGCAAAAAAAGAGTGCCGCCGGCAGGATTTCTCCCGTCGGCGGTGCTCTCTGTCATAATATTCAATGGAAGTGTTGTTTGAGAAATTACTTGCCCAGCAGGCCCGCCTTTTTCAACCGATCCCGGATCACCGGGCCCAGCACCAGGGCGATCACCATCTTGATCAGGTCGCCGGGGATAAAGGGAATCACGCACATGCCCATGGCCTCCCCCAGAGGAGTGCCGGACTGGACGCAGAACCAGGCGGTGCCCAGGGCGTAGAGGACGGCGGTGCCCAGGATCATGCCCAGCAGCTGGACAATCCGGTTGTCATACCGCTCCACCAGGATGCCGGCGATGATGACCAGGGGGATATAGCCCACGATATATCCGCCGGTGGGGCCGGCCACCTTAGCAAGGCCGCCGGAGAAGTTGGAAAACACCGGCATGCCCACCAGGCCCAGCAGAATGTAGACCAGGCAGCTCACTGCCCCCCGCTTCCAGCCCAGCAGATAGACGGACAGGTAGAGGGCCAAGGTGCACAGGGAGATGGGGATGGGGCCGATGTTGATGCTGAAGGGGCTGACCACACAGGTCACGGCCGCCATGACGGCGGTAATTGCCATGGGATAGACGGAACGTTTGGATGCTTCCATACTTTCTTTCTCCTTTTCTTCCGGCGGCATCCGCTGACACCGCCGCAGATTGTAAACCTTCGTTTCGGCAGTAGTATACATTCCATTTTTCAGATTGTCAACCCGTCAGTTTCAACAAGTTTACAACCGTGGATCTGCCCTCCTTTCTCCCCTTCCTTGACAATTTGGGGGAGATCAGGTTAGAATAGGATGAATTATTATGGAGTGTGAAAAGTCTATGGCACCACGCAAAAAGAAACCGGAATACGGCAACGAGTCCATCTCCTCCCTGAAGGGCGCAGATCGGGTGCGCAAGCGCCCCAGCGTCATCTTTGGCTCGGACAACCTGGAGGGCTGCGAGCACGCTGTCTTTGAGATCGTCTCCAATGCGGTGGACGAGGCCAAGGAAGGACACGGCGACCTGATCATCGTCACCCGCTATGCCGACCATTCCATTGAGGTGGAGGACTTCGGCCGGGGCTGCCCGGTGGACTGGAACCCCAAGGAGGGGCGGTACAACTGGGAGCTGGTGTTCTGCGAGCTGTACGCCGGCGGCAAGTATGGGGATGACTACGGCTATTCCCTGGGCCTCAACGGCCTGGGCTCCTGCGCCACCCAGTATGCCTCGGAGTATTTTGACGCCGTCATCCACCGGGACAACAAGCGCTATTCCCTTCATTTTGAGAAGGGCGAGAATGTGGGGGGCCTCAAGAGCGAGGACTGCCCCAAGCATAAGACCGGCTCCCGGTTCCGTTGGCGGCCGGATCTGGAGGTCTTTACCGACATCGACATCCCGGCGGAGTACTTCACCGACATGATGAAGCGCCAGGCGGTGATCAACGCCGGAGTCACCTTCCGGTTCCGCAACCAGGTAAACGGCAAATTTGAGACCACCGATTTCCGGTACGAGAACGGCATTTTGGACTATGTGGCGGAGCTTGCCGGAGAGAATCCCCTGACCCAGCCCGTCTTCTTCCAGGCCGAGCGCCAGGGCCGGGATCGGGCGGATCGGGATGAGTACAAGGTCAAGCTGAGCATGGCCTTCTGCTGCTCCAACACGGTGAATCTGGTGGAGCACTATCACAACTCCTCCTGGCTGGAGTACGGCGGCTCCCCGGAAAAGGCCATGCGCTCCGCCTTTGTCTCGGCGGTGGACGCCTATCTGAAAAAGCAGAACAAGTACCAGAAAAACGAGAGTAAGGTGACCTGGAACGACATTCAGGACTGCCTCATCTTTGTCTCCAACAACTTCTCCACCCAGACCTCCTACGAGAACCAGACGAAAAAGGCGATCAACAACAAGTTCGTCCAGGACGCCATGACGGAATTTCTCCGCAGCCAGCTGGAGGTCTATTTCATCGAAAATCCCTTTGACGCGGACAAGATTGCCGGGCAGGTGCTGGTGAACAAGCGCAGCCGGGAGACGGCGGAAAAGGCCCGGCTGAACATCAAAAAGAAGCTCTCCGGCAGCATCGACATCTCCAACCGGGTGCAGAAGTTTGTGGACTGCCGGAGCAAGGACGTGAGCCGCCGGGAGCTGTAT
Source organism: uncultured Clostridia bacterium (assembly GCA_945926565.1). Lineage (GTDB taxonomy): Bacteria > Bacillota > Clostridia > Oscillospirales > Oscillospiraceae > Onthomonas. The sequence continues at coordinate 13,423 of CAMELY010000017.1, forward strand.
ATCGTGGAGGGCGACTCGGCTATGGGCGCGGTCAAGCTGAGCCGGGACGCGGAGTTTCAGGGGATCATGCCCATCCGGGGCAAGATTCTCAACTGCCTCAAGGCGGACTATAATAAGATCTTCAAGAGCGACATTATCACCGACCTGGTCAAGGTCATGGGCTGCGGCGTGGAGCTGCCCGCCCACACCAAGGCAAAGAACAAGGATCTGGCGGACTTTGACCTCGGCAGCTTCCGCTGGAATAAGGTGGTCATCTGCACCGACGCCGATGTAGACGGCTTCCAGATCCGCACCCTGGTGCTGACCATGCTCTACCGGCTCACCCCCCAGCTCATTGAGCAGGGCTATGTGTATATCGCCGAGTCCCCCCTGTACGAGATCACCTGGAAGGAAAAGACCTGGTTTGCCTACTCGGACAAGGAGAAAAACGACATTGTGGCGGAAAACGCCGGCAAAAAGCTGGAGGTGCAGCGCTCCAAGGGTCTGGGCGAGAACGAGCCGGACATGATGTGGCTGACCACCATGAATCCGGAGACCCGGCGGCTGATTAAGGTGATGCCGGAGGACGTGGTGCGCACCGCCCAGGTCTTTGACCTGCTGCTGGGGGACAATCTCCAGGGGCGGAAGGAACACATTGCGGACAACGGGTATAAGTATCTGGAGCTGGCGGATATTTCGTAACACTGAATCTATACGGGCTCCCTCCGTCTGCCCTTCGGGCAGCCACCTCCCTCTGAGAGGGAGGCTTGGCCTGGCAAAAACAACAAGCGTTTACCCCACTTCGTTCTCCACCAGGCCGTGGCTCCCTCTCTGAGGGAGCTGTCAGCGAAGCTGACTGAGGGAGTCGACCACCGCAGACTGCCGAATCATACTCTGTCTTACAAATAAGGAAGGAATTCCATGGCAAAAAAGAAGACACCCAAAGACAACTCCCATAAGGACAACCCCAACGTCATGGGCCTGCGCCCGGAGGTGCTGGAGCAGCCCATCACCGAGACGCTGGAGATCAACTATATGCCCTACGCCATGAGCGTCATCGTCTCCCGGGCCATCCCGGAGATCGACGGCTTCAAGCCCTCCCACCGCAAGCTCCTGTACACCATGTACAAGATGGGCCTGCTGACGGGGAACCGCACCAAGTCCGCCAACATCGTGGGCCAGACTATGCGCCTGAATCCCCACGGCGACCAGGCCATTTACGAGACCATGGTGCGCCTGGCCAAGGGCAACGAATCCCTGCTGCACCCCTTCGTGGACAGCAAGGGCAACTTCGGCAAGGTGTACTCCCGGGATATGGCCTATGCCGCCAGCCGGTACACCGAGGCAAAGCTGGCCCCCATCTGCGCGG
>CAMELY010000018.1 GCA_945926565.1 uncultured Clostridia bacterium
CAACACCGACCACGAGGGGATTGAGAAGCCCGCCCGGAAGATCTCCATGATCTCCGAGCCGCCCGAGGCTCCCAAGGCGGAGGAGAGCACTCCTGAGCAGGAACCCGAGGATACCACCCAGGGCGGCGAAAGCTCCGAAACGCCAGACGAAACGGTATAACGGCATACAGCACATGGCCCCACCTGCACACGCAGGCGGGGCCATATTTTCATATCTGCTATTTTTCTGTAACAGGAAGCGCTTCTCCGGGAGCCGCCTGCGTTTCGGCGCTCTCCTTTTCCGGCTCCGTTTTGGGCGCGATCTTTTCCGACACCCAGACGCTGACCGAGCCGCCGCCCACCGGAAACCGGGCGCTGCCGGTGTCATCCAGCATCAGCCGCTCCGGGCGGTTGCCGGTGCAGTCCACAAAGACCTCGCCGGCCCGCTCGGCGCCCAGGCACATCTTCTTCTCGCCCCCGGGGCCGTCGGACATCAGGACGGCCAGGCCGGAGCCGGGCACCTCCTCGCTGCCGCTGCGGGTCCAGCCCACCAGGTTGGGGTGATCGAAGTAGTCGGTCTGCCGGCCCCAGGCGCAGTGCTGCCGGGCCCAGAGCAGCTTGTCCAGGCCGGGGACAGGGGGAATGCTGTCGTGCGGGATCCCCCGCAGGTCGCCGAAAAAGACGCAGGGGGTGCCCTGCTGGCGCAGCAGGATAATCGCGTAGGCCAGGGGCTTGAACCAGTCCTCAATCCAGGACTGGAGGGCCTGACCAGGCTGGGTGTCGTGGTTGTCCACAAAGGTCACCGCCAGCTCCGGCCGCCGCTCCACCAGAGTGTCCTTGAGCAGCTCCCGCATGTCATAGTTGCCCCAGTCGTGGGACGCCTCGTAGAAGTGGAAGTGCAGCGGCACGTCAAAGAGGGACATGACCTGGCCCGAGCTGTCCAGATAGTGGCAGAGGGCGTCAATGTCCGGGTTCCAGTACTCCCCCACCGCGGGCAGGGCCAGGCCGGTATCCTGGCGCAGCCGGGTGAGCCAGCGGGTGTAGAAGGTGAAGCGGATGTGCTTCACCGCGTCCAGCCGGAAGCCATCCACTCCGGTGGTCTCCAGATACCAGCGGCCCCAGCGGTACAGCTCGTCGGTGACCTCCGGGTTGCTCATATCCAGGTCGGCTCCCATGAGGTAGTCGTAGTTGCCCCGCTCACCGTCCACCTCGTCGTCCCAGCTCTTGCCCTGAATCTGAAAGACGCCGCCGGCCTTGTTCTGCTCGTCCCAGTCCACCCCGTCAAAGTGGGTCCAGTTCCAGACAAAGTCGGAGTACTTGCCCTTGCGGCCCGGGAAGGTGAACCGGGTCCAGGCCCTGATGGGGGCGCTCTCCCCCACCTGGCAGCGGCGGTCCTCGTCCGAGCTGCGGCTGGCCTTGATCTCCTCCGCCTCGTCAGCGCCCATCCGGTGGTTGAGCACCACGTCGGCCAGCACCTGGAGTCCGGCGTCGTGGAGAGCGTCGATGGCGTTGAGATACTCCTCCTTGGTGCCGTACTTGGTGGGGACGGTTCCCTTCTGGTCAAACTCCCCCAGGTCGTACAGATCGTAGACGCCGTAGCCTACGTCGTTGCGTCCGGCAGCTCCCTTGTAGGCGGGGGGCAGCCAGATCTGGGTAAAGCCCAGGTCGCTCAGTTCCTGAGCCTGGGCGGCGCACTGATTCCAAAACTGCCCGTCGGCGGGCAGGTACCATTCAAAATTTTGAAGCATCGTGTTCTGTTTCATGCGTTTCGCCTCCTTGCTTCTCACCCATTGTAGCAGATCCCGACCTGGCAAGCTATATACAATCTGTCCAAATATTCCCTATAGGGTTGATTTTTCATCAATTATTCACAAAAATCCGGCAGAGCCAACCGGTAGTCCGGGGCTCTGCCGCGTTTTCAATTTGCAAGTCTGTCAATCAGATGCAGCGCAGAACGTCCTGATAGAAGGCGTCCATCTCCTCCTGGGTGGGGAAGATGGCCACATACATCTGGTTGCCCATGGCGCCGGCCAGGGCGTCGGGAATCCGCTCTACCATCTTCATGCAGGTGCCGTACTTGGTCATAATGTCCTGGTGATTCAGGGCAAAGTTCTTGCCGTCCCGGCGGCCCACAAAGGCGCAGAAGGAGTGCTGGCCCACCGGCATGGTGGACTTGTCAAAGGCGATCATATCCGCCCAGATCTTGTACACGTCGGTGCTGTGGGCGAAGTCGATCATGTCGGGCGTGAAGCCGCCGCAGGGGCGCATGTTGACCTCCAGGCCCACGATGTCACCCTTCTGGCCCAGGCCCTCCTGATCCTCGGTGAGGCGGAAGAACTCAAAGTGGACAAAGCGGCTCTTGACATTGAAGCTCTTGACGGTGGCCCGGCCGGCAGCCCGGGTGTCCTCAGGCAGATCCTTCAGGATATAGTAGATGGAGTTGTCCGCCTCGTTGACGATGTCCATAATGGACATGGGAGTGACGTTGCCGGTCTCAAACATGGGGTTGCCCTGGGAGTCGATGATGGCGTCGTAGGAGTTCACCTCGGCGTGGACAAACTCCTCCATGATATAGGGCACGTCCGCCTCCCGCTCGGCCAGGAACTTGTCCAGGTCGGCGTCGCACTTGAGCTTGTAGGTGTGGGAGGCGCCCACGCCGTTGTCCGGCTTGACCACCACGGGATAGCCCACCCGCTGGATAAAGGCCAGGCAGCTCTCCCGATCCTCCACCAGGTGGTACCGGGCCACAGGGATGCCCGCCCGGGTGTAGTAGTGCTTCATCTTGGACTTGTACTTGATGCGGGGGATGTCGTCCACCTGGAAGCCGCTGGTGATGTGGAAGGCAGTGCGCAGCTTGGCGTCCCGCTCCAGCCAGTACTCGTTGTTGGACTCCAGCCAGTCGATGGGGCCGTGCTTGAAGATAAGGAAGGCCACCGCCCGGTAGACCTCGTCATAGTTCTCCAGGCTGCTCACCTTGTAGTACTCGTTCAGGCTGTCCTTCAGCTCCGGCTTGAGCTCGTTATAGGGCTGGTCGCCGATGCCCAGCACGTTCAGGCCGTTCTTCTTCAGCTCCCGGCAGAACTGCCAGTAATTGGTGGGAAAGTTGGGAGAGATAAAAATAAAGTTTTTCATGTCCTTCTACGCTCCGTTCTCTTTCTGTTCTTTCTGATCTATCTGTATTCTGCCTCAGTCCAGCAGATACGGCACAAAATAGCTCACCTGCTTGTACCACCAGGGCCAGTCGTGGGCGCAGTCATAGCCCCAGTAGTCCACCCAGGCGTGAATGCCCTTCTCCCGGAGGATGGCGTCCAGATGTCGGGTGGAGTCAGGCATCTCCCAGGGGCCCAGGCCCACGCAGATGACCGCCTTTTTCTGGTTATATTGCTGGATAAAGGGGTGATCCCAGGGGAGATTGGCCAGATAGTGCTCCGGAGAGTTCCGGTAGACCACCTCGTCCATGTACCCGTCCCAGCCGTAGTCGGCGGTGTAGATGCCGCTGAGGGCCAGCAGCCGGTCGAAGAGGTCAGGCCGCCGGAAATAGAGGTTGGCGGCGTGGGTGGCGCCCAGGCTGCAGCCGAAGACCAGCACCCCGGGATAGCCCGTCCAGCCGTTGCGCTGGTTGGCCAGCTCCCGGAGGAAGGGCACCACCTCGTCGGTGATGTAGTTCATCCACTGCTCATGGCGGCGGGCACGCCAGTAGGGGTCGCCCCCCTTGTTGGACCAGGTCTCCTGGTCGATGGTGTCGATGGACAGCACCATCACCTGGCCGGACTCGATCCAGGGAGACCAGACGTCGGTCATGTGGTAGTTCTCAAAGTCAAAGAACCGGCCGTCCTGACAGGGGATGAAGAGGGCCGGCCGGCCGGCGTGGCCGTAGACCTTGCACTCCATGTCCCGGCCCAGAGCCGGGCTGTACATTCTGAAATACTGTGTTTCCATCTCTTGTCTCCTCTCTGCTCAGCGCTCGTAGAGCAGGGTGTTCATAAAGAAGGGGATCTGCCGCTCCCAGCTGGCCTCGCAGTGGTTGCCCCAGGGGACGATGCGGCTGGTGAGCATCACCCGGCGCTCCAGCAGCAGGGCGGTGACCTCCCCGAACTGGTGCTCCATATTGGCGTGGAACTTCATCTCCCGGGAGCCGTAGTCCATATAGATCACGGTGTCCGGGCCCAGGTCTGCCCGGCGAATCATCTCCTCCAGCTGATCGGTGGCAAACCAGATGGAGGGGGACAGGGCCGCCGCCCGGGAGAACACCCGGTTATACTCCAGCACGGCGTACAGGCTCATGAGGCCGCCCATGGAGCTGCCGCCGATATAGGTGTGCTCCCGGTCGGGCAGGGTGGGGTACTCCGCGTCAATCATGGGCTTGAAGCTGTTTACAAACCAGTCCATGGTCTCCCTGCCCCGGCCGGTGACCCAGCCCAGCTTGGGGTCCTCAAAGGTAAAGGGGGAATACTCGGACAGACGTCCGTTGTCCGGATGGTGGTTGCACTCCACGGCGGCGACGATGAGCTGGGTCTGAGTGTAGTCCATATAGTCCTTCATGCCCCAGCTCTTGCCGTAGGTGGCGTCCTGGTCAAAAAATACGTTATGTCCGTCGAACATATACAGCACCGGGTAGCGCCTGTCCGGCTCCCGTTCCCAGGAATCGGGCACATAGACATAGGCCCGGCGGGGCTCGTCGCCGGTCAGCTCCGGAATGGTAATATCCCACGTTTTGATCATCGTTTTGTTTCCTTCTCACTGTCAAAATTCGCATGGGTTTGTTTTAGTAGTTTAGCACAGTACAGTCCCAATTTCAATGTGACATTTCTTGAAAAAATTACGAAGTTTCCCCGTGCTTTGGGTGCAATGCGCTGGAAATTTGTTCCTTTTCCTCTCTGTTTCTCACCGCCGGTTTTCAAAAACAGCCGCGCCGCCCGGAAATTGCTCCGGACGGCGCGGCTGACTGCCTGATGCAATAATGCGCTTTTTGTTACCGCACCGACTCCACGGCGGCCTGCTCCGCGGCCAGGCCCGCCTTGTACCGGCGGATAAAGGCCTCAAAGCCCGCCTGATCCGCCGCCTCGGGCGCCAGGGCGGCGCCGGTCTGACCGGAGAACACCCGGTTTGCCAGATAATCCTCCAATGTCTCCCCCGCCTGCTTGTCCACCAGATAGGCGGCCAGCAGGGCCATGCCCCAGGCGCCGCCCTCGCCGGCGGTCTCCATGACGGATACGGGGACGCCCAGTGCTGCGGCCATGACGCTCTGCCCCACCACCGGGGTCTTAAAGTAGCCTCCGTGGCCGAAGAGACGGTCAATCTGCACCTGCTCCTTTGCCAGGATGTCCATGCCGATCTTGAGGGTGGCCACGGCGGAATAGAGCTGAGCCCGCATAAAGTTGGAGAAGTCCAGCTTATCCTCAGGACGGCGGCACAGGAGGGGCCGGCCCTCGGCAAAGCCGGTCACCGGCTCGCCGGAGAGGTAGTTATACAGCACCAGGCCGCCGCAGTCCTTTTCGCCCTTGGCGGCGGACTGGAACATGGCGGTGTAGATCTGGTTCATGTCCGGCTTCTGGCCCAGGGCCTCCAGAAAACCCTTGAAGACCGCCGCCCAGGCGTTGATCTCGTTGGTGCAGTTGTTGCAGTGAACCATGGCCACCGGCTTACCGGTGGGGGTGGTGACCATGTCGATCTGCTCATAGACCCGGCTGAGCTGCCGCTCCAGCACCACCATGGCAAAGATGGAGGTGCCGGCGGAGACATTGCCGGTGCGCACTGCCACCGAATTGGTGGCCGTCATGCCGGTACCGGCGTCTCCCTCGGGAGGCGCCACCGGGCAGCCGGGTTGGAGGGTGCCGGTGGGATCCAACAGCCTGGCGCCTTCCGCAGTCAGGGTGCCCGCGTCCTCGCCCGCCGCCAGCACCTGGGGCAGAATGGCCTCCACGCTGTCCTTCCAGCCGTGTTTCTCAGCGGCATCCTGGAACTTGGCCAGCATCGCCCGGTCAAAGTCGTTTTTCTCGCTGTCGATGGGGAACATGCCGGAGGCCTCCCCCACCCCCAGCACCTTTCTTCCGGTGAGCTTCCAGTGGACATAGCCCGCCAAGGTGGTGAGGAAGGCGATGTCGTTGATGTGCGCCTCCCCGTTCAGGATGGCCTGATACAGGTGAGCGGCAGACCAGCGCTGGGGGATGTTGAACTGCAGCAGCTCGGTCAGCTCTGCCGCCGCCGGGCCGGTGATGGTATTGCGCCAGGTGCGGAAGGGGGTGAGCAGCTCTCCAGCCGCGTCAAAGGGCAGGTAGCCGTGCATCATGGCGGAAAAGCCCATGCTCCCCACCCTGGTCAGGGGGACGCCGTATTTCTCCTCCACGTCCTTTGCCAGGTTGGCATAGCAGGTCTGGAGGCCGGTCCACACCTCGTCCAGATGGTAGGTCCAGATGCCGTTTTCATACCGGTTCTCCCAACCGAAGTCCCCGGAGGCGATGGGGGCCCAGTCCGGGCCGATGAGGACGCCCTTGATCCGGGTGGAGCCCAGCTCGATGCCCAGGTAAGTCTTGCCGCCGGCGATGGCGGCCTGAATTGCCGTGCGTTCCATAGTGATCCCCTTTCCGATTTGCGCATTTTGCCAAAGGCGGCAGTCTGCCGCCGGAAGTATCTGGCAGTATTGTACCAAGCACCCCTTTCCTTGTCAATTTCCACTGCGCGCTTCGGGCAAAGTGCGCAAGAAAAGAGCGAAGCTGCGCTCTTTTTGCACAGCTCCGCTCTACGAATTGATTTTACCTGTTCCGTCCCTCACCGGTCGGAGGGCCGGGTGATCACCGGCTTCTTTCCCCTGGCCGCCCGCAGCCGGAGAAATTCCATGGCCGCCTGATAGCCAAACAGGCCCATGCCGCTGATCTCCGCCAGGCAGGCCCTGGGGACGATGGGGGCCCGCTCCATGGGCAGCCGCTCCCGGAGGGGAACCACCTCCACGCAGGGCAGCTCACAGGCCCGGAGGGCGCCCCACAGGGGCAGGCTGGTATAGCGCAACAGGCCGACGCTGACGATGATGCCGTCGTAGACCTCGGGGGCCTCCTCGATGGCCTGGCACAGCTCTCCCTCGCCGGCCCGCCGGTCAAAATCCACCTGAATGCCCTGCCGCTCTCCCTCTGCCACCAGCCAGGCGGCAAAGGCGTCGGCGTCCTTCTGCCCCTCTGTGGGCAGGTCCCGGAGAAACGCCCGGGACAGATTGGGGCCATGCAGTACCAGAATTCGCAACTTCACTCCGCTCCCTTCCATTGACACAGAATCTGCTCCACCGCCTGCCGGGGGGTGGCGGCGTCGGAGATGACATAGTGGGCCGCCTCCCGGTAGACCGGCTCCCGCTCCTGAAAGCGGCGGATAAAATCCGCCCTGCCCTGCTGGGCCAGGGGCCGGTCAGCCAGGTTGGCGCTGTCGTAGATCTCCTCCGGGGAGCGGTTCAGGAAAAACACCACCCCGTTCTGCCGCAGGGCCGCCCGGTTCTCCGCCCGGAGGGGCATGCCGCCGCCGGTGGCGATAATCCGGCCGGAGCCGGCGCCCAGCTCCCGGGCGATCTCCGTCTCCAGGGCCCGGAAATAGGCCTCTCCCTTGCGGTCGAAAATCTCGCTGATCGTGCAGCCCTCCCGCTGCTGGATCAGCTCATCCGTGTCCACCAGAGGCATCCCCAGGGTCTTGCTCAGCAGCCGCCCGCAGGTGGTCTTGCCGCAGCCCATCATGCCGATCAGAATAACATTCTTCATTCTATGAAGCCCCCGCCCGGTTCAGACCGCGTCCTGGGTGCCCAGGTTGGCCGCGTAGTTGCCCATGACCCGGAACTGGTCGGTGGACTGATCCAGCTCCCGGAGCACCGCGTCCATGCCGGGGGCCTGGAGGTTGCCGGTAAACTCCACCACAAACATGTACTCCCACTTCCGGCCGGCCACAGGGCGGGACTCCAGCTTAACCAGGTTGAGTCCGTTGACGGCGAAGATGGTCAGAATCTCATGAAGGGAGCCACTCTGGTGGGGCAGGCGGAAGATGGCGGTGATCTTGTCGCTGCCCAGCCGCAGCTCGGGCTTTGCCCGGATGACGGCAAAGCGGGTATAGTTCTCCCGGTTGTGGTTGACCCCCCGCACCAGGATTTGGAGCCCGTAGACGTCGGCGGCCCGCTGGCTGCAGATGGCCGCCTTGGTCCGGTCCCCCGCCTCCTTTACATATTTGGCGCTGCCCGCCGTGTCCAGCTGGGGCACCCGCACCCAGTCGGGATGCCGGTCCAAAAAGCGGTCGGACTGAAACAGCCCCTGCTCATGGGAGTAGACGTGGGTGATCTCCTCCATCTTCACCCCGGGCAGGGCCATGAGGCAATGTTCCACCTTTACCGTGGTCTCCCCCACCAGGTAGAACTGGTACTGGAGCAGCAGGTCATAGACCTGCCGGATGGCCCCGGTGGTGGAGTTCTCAATGGGTAGCACGGCATAGTCCGCCTCCCCGCAGGCCAGGGCCTCAAAGGCGTCCTCAAACCGGTTCAGCCCCTGGCTGCGCACCTGGGGGCCGAAGAAGTTGACGGCGGCCTCCTCGCTGTAGGCGCCGGGCACGCCCTGATAGACCACCCGGGGATCCTCCACCGGGGGCAGCGTCTCGGCATACTGGCGGAAGAACCCGGGAGGCTCCGGCTCCTGATCCCGCATCACCCGCCGCTGGCAGGCCCGGCTCATGGACATGATCGTCTCATACAGCTTGGCCACGTCGGTCTTGAGCTGGGGGTCCTCCACCATGGCGGCCTTGGCCTCCAGCACCTGGCGCTCCCGCTCCGGATCCAGCACCGGCACGCCGTTGGCAATCTTATAGGCGGCCACATCCTTGGAGACCTCCATCCGCTGCCGGAACAGGCTGACCATCTGGCGGTCAATGATGTCGATCTGGCCCCGGAGGTATTTGATGTCCTTCACTTCGCTCATCCCGATCCCTCCTTTAAATGCCCATCAGCTGGCAGACCGCCAGGGCGGCGGCGGCCTCGATCACCGGCACCGCCCGGTGGACGATACAGGGGTCGTGGCGGCCCTGGATGATCAGCTTGCTGTCGGTCCAGCTGTCCAGATTGACGGTGTCCTGCTCTTGGGCGATGCTGGCAGTGGGCCGCAGGGCGACCTCAAAGAGGATGGGCAGGCCGTTGGTGATGCCGCCGTTGACGCCGCCGGAGTGGTTGGTGGGAGAGACCACCTCGCCGTTTCTCATGTACAGAGGGTCGTTGGCCTCGCTGCCCCGGAGGGCGGCAAAGCCGAAGCCGTCGCCAAAGCCCACCGCCTTGACGCCGGGGACGGCAAAGAGCTGTTGGGAGAAGATGCCCTCCACGTTCTCCCCGTAGTCCGGGGCGCCCATGCCGGCAGGGAGGCCCAGGACGGCGCACTCGATGACGCCGCCCACGCTGTCCTTGTCGTTCCGGGCGGCCAGGATGGCCTGGCGCATCTCCACCCCCCGGTCATCATCCAGCACCGGGAACTCCTTGCGGCGCAGCTCCTCCAGCAGTCCGGCAGTCAGGGGGATTTCATCATTCTGAAAGGGCAGATCCTCAATCCCGGCGATGGAGCGGATATGGGCGCCCACCCGGACGCCCTCCCCCGCCAGCACCTGCTTGGCCACCGCCCCGGCAAAGACCAGGGGGGCGGTGAGACGGCCGGAGAAGTGACCGCCGCCCCGGTAGTCGTTATAGCCCTGATAGCGCAGAAAGCCGGTGTAGTCCGCGTGGCCGGGCCGGGCCAGATCCTTGGTCTTGGCGTAATCCTGGCTGCGGGTGTCGGTGTTGCGGATCATGGCGCACAGGGGGGTGCCGGTGGTATAGCCCTCAAAGAGGCCGGAGAGGATCTCCGGCACGTCCGCCTCCTTCCGGGGGGTGGAGAGGGGGCTCTTGCCCGGAGCCCGGCGGGCCAGGTCAAAGGCGATCTCCTCCAGGTTCAGCTCCACACCGGAGGGGACGCCCTCCAGCACCACGCCGATTGCGGGGCCGTGGGACTCGCCGAAAATCATGTGCTTCATACTGTCATTCCTCCTGCCAGGTGAGCTGTCCGCCCAGCCGCTCATAATCCGTCCAGAAATGGGGGTAGGATTTTGCCACGCTGCCCGCGTCGTGAATGGTCATCGGCCCCTCCGCCCGGGTGGCGGCCACCGCCAGCATCATGGCGATCCGGTGGTCGTTGTGGCTGTCCGTCTCCCCGCCCCGGAGGCGGGAGACGCCGTGAATCGTCATAAAGTCGGGACCCGCCTCAATTTGCGCCCCCAGCTTGTTCAGCTCTGTGGTCACCGTGTCGATCCGGTCGCTCTCCTTCATCCGCAGCCGGCCGGCATTCACCAGATGGGTGGTCTCCCCCGCCCGGAGGGCGGCGGAGAGGGCCAGAGCCGGGGCCAGGTCGGGACACTGGCTCACGTCCAGCTCCGCCTCGCCGGGATGCTTCAATCGCTCCAGATAGGGCAGAATCACCTTGTCCCCCTGACAGGAGTCCGGGTTCATACCGGTGACGAACACAGAACTGCCCAGAAATTGAGCCGCATAGTAGAAGGCCGCCTGAGACCAGTCCCCTTCCACCGCCAGATTGCGGGGCCGGTAGGACTGGCCGCCCGGAATGCTCCAGCCCTTTTCCACCGGCTGAACGGTCACTCCGAACCGGTTCAGGGCGTCCAGGGTCATGTCCACATAGCCGGAGGACTCCAAGGCAGTGGTGAGGCGCAGCTCCGAATCCCCTCCCAGCAGGGGCAGGGCGAAGAGCAGTCCGGTGATAAACTGGCTGGAGACGTTGCCGGGGAGCTGGTACACCCCCGGCTCCAGCCGCCCCCGAACCGTGATGGCCCGGGGCGTGGCCTCATAGAAAATCCCCTTCTCCCGGAACAGCCGCTCATAGGGCTCCATGGGCCGCTGGAGCAGCCGGCCCCGGCCGGTAAAAATCCCGCCCCCGGCCACGGCCAGGGCCACCGGGATGAGAAAGCGCAGGGTGGAGCCGGACTCGCAGCAGTCCAGCCGGGGCAGCTCTGCCGGGAAATTGCTGCCCAAAGGCGCGCCCCAGAGGCGGCCACCCTCTGTCCTGGCCCCCAGGGCCTCCATACAGCCCAGGGTGGCCTCGATGTCCTGGCTCATGGAGAGGTTTTCCAGCCGGCTCTCCCCCTGGGCCAGGGCGGCGGCGATGATCAGCCGGTGGCTCTGGCTCTTGGAGGCGGGGGGCGTCACCGCTCCCGTCAGCGGATGTCCCGGCGCAATCGTCACAGTGCTCATAGCAGCTCCAGCAGCTCCTTTTTCTGCATCTTGGTGGGCTTTGTCCTGCCCAGCTTCTCCAGCAGGATGACGGTAATGCTGTCTCCGCTGCCCTTCTTGTCCAGGCCGATGGCGGACTGGTAGTCCTCCAACGTACAGGCGATGTCGGTGGGAAGGCCGTAGGCGGCGGTCAGCGCCCGGATCTGGGCCTCCGTCCCCGCCTCGGTGACCCCCAGGGTCTCTCCCAGCCGGGCGGCCAGGCACATGCCGGCGGAGACCGCCTGACCGTGGGTGTAGGTCTCGTAGTGATAGGCCTTCTCATAGGCGTGACCCAGGGTGTGGCCGAAGTTGAGGATCATCCGCAGGCCGATGTCCAGCTCGTCCTCCAGCACCACCTTGGCCTTGATGGCGCAGCAGGCGGAGAGCACCTCTTCAATCCGCTCCATCACCCCGGCCCGGCCGCCGCACTCCGCCAGCAGACGGAAGAAGTCCCCGTCCCAGATGCAGCCGTATTTGATCACCTCCGCCATGCCGTCGGAGAAGGTTCGGTCGGGGAGGGTGTTCAGCGTGTCCGGGTCCATCAGCACCAGCCTGGGCTGCCAGAAGGCGCCCACCAGGTTTTTCCCCGCCTCCAGATCGATGGCCACCTTGCCGCCCACCGAGGAGTCCACCTGGGCCAGCAGGGTAGTGGGAATCTGGACAAAGGGGATGCCCCGCAGAATGGTGGCGGCGGCAAAGCCCGCCAGATCGCCCACCACGCCGCCCCCCAGGGCGACGACGGCGTCGGTGCGGGTCAGGCCAAAGGCCATCGCCTGATTCCAGATCCGCTCCAATTGGCCTACGCTCTTGGAGGGCTCCCCCGCCGGGATGACCAGGGTCTCCACCCGAAATCCGGCGGCGGCCAGACTCGCCTGCGTCCTGGCCCCGTAGAGGGGGGCCACGTTGGAGTCGGTGACCAGCAGTACCCGGGTGGTTTTGGGCAGCACCGCTCGGCACCGCTCTCCCGCCTGGTCCAGGATGCCGGACTGGATCAGAATCTCATATTCCCGCCCCGGCAGGGCGACGGTCAACTTTTTCACCGGGATCACATCTCTTTCTCTCTCGCTTGGGCCGGACGCCGGTCCTTTCTTCCTTATTATATCGGATCGGACGCCGCCGCGCAACGGGCGGCCTGTCCCCCTTCGCTCACATCCACCAGGCCCTCCAGCACACTGCAGGCCGCCCAGGGCATCAGGGCAAACCAGGTGCTGGCCGGGCTCCCGTCCGGATACCGCTCCACCAGCAGGCCCTGTCCGTAGCAGAACCGCTCGGACATCCAGCCGGTCTTACCGTAGCCGTACTCCCCGTCCCGGGTGTTGTAGGTCTGGCAGCCCCACAGCAGGGTGTCCTCCAGACGGCTTTTCACATAGTCGTCTCCGGTCTGGTCGACATAATATTGCAACTCGCCCAGAATGGTGGAGGACATGGGGTGGATATGGGGGTTGGCGGTGGAGGTGATGCTGCCGCCGCAGCTGCTCCAGCCCACCTCGCTCAGAGGGGGCGTCTGCACCGGGACGTTGTAGCAGAACTTGAAGGAGAACTCATAGCTCAGCGCGTCCCGCATGTGAGCCAGATAGACGCTCTCGCCGGTGATCCGGTGGAGCTGGCAGACCGCCCGGATATAGGCCAGCACCGCCTCGTTGTCCACCGCCTTGTCGGTGTCCAGGGGGCCGCCGTAGCACTCGGCCCGGGCCACATATTTCCGATAGTAGTGGCCCTCGCTCTCCTCCAGCTGGGGCAGCACGTCCCGCCTGCCGGTGAGCCGGCAGTAATCCGCCCAGGCCGCCAGGCACCAGGCACCGCCCATGCTGTCATACTCCAGCCCGGCCCCGTTCTCCGCAGAGAGGGCGAAGGGATACTCTCCCTCGGAATTGCGCTCCCGCTGCACCCGCTCCAGCACCCGGCGGGCAAAGTCCAGCCAGTCCTCGTGGGCGCAGCCCCGGGCATTTTTCTCATATTCATAGGCCTTGAGCAGGTAATAAACCGCCTGGCCGATCAGATAGCCGGAGTGGCCGCCGGTGTGCATCCCGTCGTACCACCAGCCCTTTTCGCTCCAATTTCCCTGCCAGCGGGTCTCAAAGGGGAGGCCGGAGGCGAGATTCATACAGTGGGCCACGCTGTCCTCGATGAAGGTCAGAGCCTGAGCCCGCATCTGCTCATCCCCGCCGGTATCCGCCGCCATGAGCAGAGGCACCGCCACCGTCAGGCCGTTGGTCCAGGTCAGGGAGTGGATTTTGTTGTAAGTAAAGCCCCCCGCGCCATCCTCCCGGACAAAGCCGGAATAGCACCGCTCCTCCGGCAGCCAGGCGTACTGATATACCGCCTGGGACAGGTTCCGGATGGCCGTTTCCGGGCCGCCAACTGTTCTGGGGCTCTGGTGATACCGCCCATAGACCCGCTCCAGGGCGGTATAGAAGCCGGTCTCGTTCTCCGCCGGGAAGGAGATCAGCTCCAGCCGGACCACCGCCTGCTCTCCCGGTGCCAGGCAGATGCAGTTGTCCTCGCCCAGGGGCTTGCGCTCCTCAATCCGGGTGGACTGGATAAACAGCCAGGGGGCGTTCTCGTAGCCCAGGGTATAGCCCACCGATGCCTGATCCTCCTCCAGGCTGCAGCAGAAGCCGCCGAACCGGAAGGGGCCTTTGGGGCTCAAGGTCTGCACCAGCGCCCCGTCCCGATGCTCCAGGAAGGGCTGGGCGGCAAGGCCGTAGACCATGCCGTCTTCGTACAGAAAAGCCGCCGGGTGGCTGAGTTGGTCGCTGCGCACCATCCACCAGGAGGAGGCGGGAAAGTCCGGCTCCTCCCGCCGGAGCCGGGGGAACTTCCGGGGGATGTTCAGGGGCGCCTCTCCCCGATTGCGGCCGTAGAGAAAGCCGGGCAGGAAAAACCGGGGCTCTTTGGCCGGGAGGGTGAGCTGGATGCGGAGCACGCCCTCCCAGGGCTCTGCCCCGCAGTTCTGAATGCGAAGCTCTGCCTGGCCGTTCCCCTGCTCCGCCTCATGGCAGGGGATCCAGCGGAGGGCGGCGCTGAGCCCCTGCCCCTCCAGGGGGAGATAGTCTGCGCCCGGCAGGGACTTGGAACGGGCGGAAATTTGAAGCTGGTCTGCTGTCAGCATGACGAGAGACCTCCTTATTTTTTCTCCCCTTACTTTACAATGGTCTTGCCCATGAAGTCAACGAGCTTTTCCACTTTCCCCATCAGTGTGCCGAACTGGCCGGGGGTGAGGGACTGCTGACCGTCGCACTTGGCGTGGCGGGGGTCGTTGTGTACCTCCACAATGATGCCGTCCGCTCCGGCGGCGATGCCCGCCAGGGT
>CAMELY010000019.1 GCA_945926565.1 uncultured Clostridia bacterium
CATAGAACCGGAGGGGATAGGCCTCGGTGACATTCTCCCGGGCCATGGCCTCCAGCAGAACGGCCCCCTGTCCGTCGTAGGTCACCGTCTCCCGGCCGGTGAGCAAAGCATAGACCCCGTCAAAGAGGCGGCCCATGCTGCTTGCCCTGGGGCAGTTCAGCCCTGCCCGAAGCACCTGGTGCAGGGGATTGGCCTGCTGTGCTTCGGTGAGCCGTCCACCGTCCCACAGCAGGCTGTAGGCGATGCGGCCGATCTCTACGGCGCACTTGTCTCCCCCGGGGAGGGCGATGGGGCGGATGGTACCCCGGCGCTGAAAGCCGGTGAAGTCTCCGGTGAGGCACTCGGCGCCCCAGATGGTGCCGTCGGTGCCATAGCCGGTGCCATCCCAGACGAGGCCGATGCAGGCCCCCTCCAGGCCGTTGTCCGCCATGCAGGCGGCCATGTGGGCGTGGTGGTGCTGCACCTGAATGAGGGGCAGTCCCTCCCGGCAGCTCCGCTCCTGGGCGTACTCGGTGGAGAGGTAGTCCGGGTGCAGGTCGCAGACCAGGCCGGTAACCTCCACACCAAATCGCTCCTCGAAGCGGTCAATCTGCTCCTGATAGAACTGGAAGGTCTCCAGGTTTTTCAGGTCGCCGATGTGCTGGCTGAGAAAGGCGTACTGTCCCCGGGAGAGGGCAAAGCCCCCCTTCTGCTCCGCCCCGCAGGCCAGGATGCCGGAGCAGTCCCAGGGGAGGTGCACCGGCTCCGGGGCATAGCCCCGGCTGCGGCGGAAGAAGTAGTCCTTCCCCCGGAAGACCCGGAGCAATGAGTCATCGCAACGGTTGACGATGGCCCGGTCGTGGTAGAGAAAGCCGTCCGCCAGCTGCCTGCCCAGCGCGGCGCTGATGGGCTTGGCCATTTTGCAAAACCAGCCCAGGTCGCAGAATACCGGCTGGTCAGAGAAATTCATGCTGGTCATGACCAGCACATCAAAGTCCTCCATCAGCAGATGGTGGAGGGGAGTGTAGGGGAGCATGACGCCCAGCTCCCGGGTCTCGCTGAGCCCCGCTGGGCAGTCCGGCCGCTTGCGGAGCAGGACGATGGGCGCCCGGGGACTGGTGAGCCGTGCCTCCTCCTCCGGGGAGACCAGACACAGCCGCCTGACCGCCGCCAGGTCCCGGCACATGAGGGCGAAGGGCCGCTCATCCCTCTGCTTGCGGCGGCGGAGCTCCGCCACCGTCTCCGGCAGGTCGGGCAGGCAGGCCAGATGATAGCCCCCCAGACCCTTGATGGCCACAATTTTTCCCTGCCGCAGGAATTCCTTGGCGGCAACGAGGGCCTCCTCCCCGAAGCAGGCGGGTTCTCCCGTCTTGGCGGAAAAGGTCAGCTCCGGCCCACAGTCCGGGCAGCAGTTGGGCTGGGCGTGGTAGCGGCGGCTGAGGATGCTGTCGTACTCCCCCTGGCAGTCCGGGCACATCTCAAAGGGTTGCATGGAGGTCAGCGCCCGGTCATAGGGCAGATCCTCCACAATGGTGAACCGGGGGCCGCAGTTGGTGCAGTTGATGAAGGGATAGCGGTACCGTCGGTCATCAGGATCCCGCAGCTCCCGGAGGCAGTCGGGACAGGTGGCGATATCCGGGCTCACCAGAGTGTCCGGATGGCCCTCCCGGCGGCTCTTTCGGATGTGAAAGCCGGTCTCTCCCAGGGGCGCGGGGCAGGAGGTCTCCCGGATCTGGACAATCTGTGCCAGGGGCGGAGGGCTTTGCTCCAGTGCGGCGCGGAATTGAGCGAGGGCAGCTTCATCGCCCTCCAGCTCCAATTCTACCCCGAAAACCGTATTTCTGCACCAACCGGCCAGCCCAAGGCCTTGGGCCAGCCGGTGGAGAAAGGGGCGAAAGCCAACGCCCTGGACAATGCCCTCAACCTCCAGATGGACGCGGCGAGGCTCAGCCATTCTGAGCAGCCTCAGCCTTGGCCTTTTTCGCGGCCTCGGCTTTGGCTTTCATTTCGGCAATCTGCTCGGGGGTGAACTTGGGCTTGGGCGGTGCCTTTTTGATCATCGTACCCGTGACCAGGAAATCCTCCAGCTTGGTGCCCACAATCATGTAATCGTCCGTCATCGTGATGGCATGGCTGCTGCAGAAGTCTGCACACATAGCACAGAAGGTGCAGCTGGTCATATCAAAGGTGAAGGTCACCTTCTGGTCGCCGTTTTCCAGCTTTTCAATGTCCCGATGCATACACTGGGGCGCGCAGACCCGCAGGCACATGCCGCAGTTCATACACTTGGTCGGATCATAGTGAATCCGGCCCCGGTAGCCCTCGGCGGCCTTGGGGGGATCCCCGGCGGGGAAGGCCTCGGTGCTGGGCTTTTTGAACAGGTTGGTAACCGCTTTTTTGAGATAGGGAAGCATTACTTGTGCATCTCCTTTCTCTTCTCCTTCAGGATCTCAGTGGCCTTGGCCAGGGCGGCAATGATCGCCTCCGGCTTGGGGGTGCAGCCGCCCACGGAGACGTCCACATGGGTGTATTTCTCCAGGGGGCCGTCAATGGCGTAGCTGCCCTTAAAGACGTTGCCCGACCGGGGGCAGGAGCCCAGGCTGACCACCACCCGGGGCTCCGGAACCTGGGCCAGGGTGCGTACCAGCCGGTCCCGGGTCTGAAGGGTGATGGGGCCGGAGACCACTACAATGTCCGCCTGACGGGGGGTGCCGGTGAGGCGGAAGCCCAGCCGCTCGGCGTCATACCGGGGGGTGAGGACGCTGACCAGCTCGATGTCGCAGCCGTTGCAGGAGCCGGCGTTGATGTGGAAAATCCAGGGGCTCTTGGCCATGCTGTTGTCGATCAGTTTTTCAAACATGAGAGACCCTCCTTACAGGCCCAGCCAGACCAGAATCAGGCTGAGGGCGGCGAGACCGGCCACCACGGTCCAGTAGAACTTGAACACCTGCTCCACCTTGAACCGGGCGCAGGCCCCGTGGGGCAGGCTCATGGTCAGGAAGGTGAGGATCAGGCAGAAGAGGACAAAGAGGATCACGTCCAGCACGGCGATGCCGGTGGTGATGCCCCCCAGGAAGAGGACGCAGAAGAGGGCGGTCATGATGAACATCTTGACCATGTGGGTCAGCCGGAAGACAGCCAGAGGAGGGCCGCTGTACTCGGCCAGGGTGCCCTCGCAGATCTCGGTCTCCGCCTCAGCCACGTCAAAGGGGTGCATGCCCACCTCACAGGGGATGACAAAGAGCATGGCGATGGCGGCGGGGATCAGGGCCCAGCGGGTGATCAGGGGGCCGTTGGCCGCCTGATAATCGGCGATGGCCTGGAGGGAGAAGATGTTGTTCAGGCTGTCCCCGGGGGCCAGGATGGCCCGGCTCACCGCCAGAATGACCAGCACGAAGGGCAGCTCATAGGAGATCATGGCCACCATCTCCCGGCTCAGGCCCACTCCGGCGAAGGGGGAGCCGGAGGCGGAGGCGCCCACGATGGTGCAGACGCTGACCAGGGTCAGCAGGTAAAGGATGACCACCAGGTCGGCGGTGCCGGAGTAGGCAGGCTTGCCTCCCGCGATGGGCAGGAACAGAGAGATGGAGATCAGCGCCGCGAAGCCCACCACCGGGGCGGCGAAGTAGACCGCCTTTTTGGCGTGGCGGGGGACGATGGTCTCCTTGCCGCAGCACTTGAGGAAGTCATACCAAGACTGGAGCAGGGGCGGGCCCACCCGGCGCTGCATCCGGGCCACCCAGATCCGGTCCAGGCCGGAGAGCAGGACGCCCATGACCACGCAGAACAGCAGGCCGGGGAAGATCAGCACATGGAACAGGCTGGAAAGCAATACGTTCATGTTCCCGCCTCCTTTACAGTAAGATGATGCAGGCCAGCAGCACAAAGGCGATGGCCACCACACCGTAGAGGGTGTAGTCGTTGACAATGCCGCTGTGCCAGTCATGCATGTAGGAGAAGTACTTGCGCCAGTTGTGCTTGAAGCCCCAGAACAGGTCGCTGCCGCCCACCTGAGAGTAGACGCTCTCCTCGCCGGAGAAGAAGGACTCATACTTGGCGTCCAGCACCTCCGCCTGCTCGTCACAGGAGGAGATATGGGCGTCCTTCAGGTCGTTGGGGCTGGCCAGCAGGGCCACAATGGCCACGGCGCAGGTGATGCAGAACAGCAGCATCAGCCAGGAGGTGGGATTCCAGCAGTCGGAGACCATCAGACCGGCCACGCCGCCGGTGGCGATGCCGTGGGCGGCTGCATAGCCCAGGCCCATGGCCTGGTCGATGTAGTTGGCCGCGTTGAAGGCGGCGCTGGTGGCGGGCAGGAGCAGGTAGTTCTGCACCTGGGTGGGGAAGAGACCGGTGACAATGCACAGCACCGCCAGAATCCACATGGGAATCCGCATGGCCAGAGGCACCTCTTTGACCTCCTTATACTGCTCGGGGAGCTGACCGAAGAAGACGCTCTGGGCCACCTTGATAAAGGAGGCCAAGGTGAGCACGCTGGTGATCAGGGCCACGATGCAGACAAAGAGGAAGAAGAAGTTGCCGGTGGCGGCCCCCCGCTGGAAGGCGGCCTGATAGATCATCCACTTGGAGGCAAAGCCGTTGAAGGGGGGCAGGCCGCTGATGGAGGCGGCGCCGATGAGAAACAGCAGGGTGGTTCTGGGCATCCGCTTGGAGAGGCCGCCCAGGCTGTCCAGATCCAGGCTGCCCGTCTGGTGCTGCACCGCGCCGGCGGTCAGGAAGAGCAGGCCCTTGAAGATGGTGTGGTTCATGGCGTGATACAGGCCGGCGCTGACGCCCAGGGCGGAGCCCAGGCCCACGGCGGTGATCACATAGCCCACCTGAGAGATGGAGTGGAAGGCCAGCAGCCGCTTGAAGTTGTGCTGGTTGAAGGCCATGGTGACGCAGATGAACATGCTCACCGCGCCGAAGCCGGTGACCAGATACTGCACCAGGGGCTGATTCAGGTTCTCATAGAGGACATAGCACAGCCGGATGATGCCGTAGACGCCGCACTTGGTCAGAACGCCCGAGATCATCAGCGAGATGGAGGCGGGGGCCACGGCGTGGGCGTCGGCGGCCAGGGGCTGGAAGGGGAAGAGGAAGGCCTTGGTGGCAAAGCCCATGAACAGGAAAGCGAAGGCGGCGATGATCACCGGGTTTGCCCCCTGGCCGGGGATCAGGGCGGAGATCTGGGCCAGATTCAGGGTGTGGAGTTGGGAGTAGAGCATGGCGATACCCACCAGCAGCGAGGTGGAGCCCAGAGAGCCCACCACCAGATACTTCAGCGCACCCTCCAGGGCGCCCTCATAGGTGTTGCGGAAGGCGGTGAGGGCCACGGCGGTGAAGGTCATGATCTCCACCATGACAAAGATATTGAACAGGTCGCCGGAGAGCACCAGACCCAGCACCGAGCCGGAGAGCATGAGGAACAGGGTGTAATAGTTCACCAGACTGTCGTCATGGTTCATGTAGGTGAAGGAGTAGACGCCGGAGACAAAGACGGCCACGGTGACGATGAGGCCGAAGAACAGGCTCAGGGCGTCCACCTCCAGGCAGATGCCGAAGGCCCAGCCCTCCACCGGCTCCCAGTTGCCCAGCCAGTAGGTGATGATCTGTCCGTCCAGCAGCACCGGCTTGACCAGGGCCAGCATCATAGCCAGGGCGGCGGTCATAGACACCAGCACCACGCCGTTGCGGGCCAGGGCGCTGCGCCGGCCCACCAGGGAGGTGACGAAGGCGCCCACGAAGAGGATCATAATGGCCAGGATGGGGAAGTTGTTCAGAAAGGTATTCATCAGCCGTTCAACCTCCTGATCTTACGGGTGTCCAGGGTGCCGTACTGCTCTCTCAGCTTGATGACCAGGCTGAGGCTCATGGCAGTCATGCAGGCGCCGATGACGATGGAGGTGAGGGTGAGGGCCTGGGGCACCGGGTCGACGAAAAAGCTCTCCCGGGTCAGCTCGGCGATGGTGAAGATGGGGGCGGTGCCGCCGGGGTTAAAGCCCACCGAGACGATGAGCAGGTTGGTGCCGTAGTCCACCAGGCCCATGCCGATAATCACTTTGATCAGATTGTGCTTGGCTACCATGCAGTACAGCCCCAGGGCGATGAGGGCGAAGGAGCCGATGTAGTTGACTGCCATCATTTGGGAGCCACCTCCTTTTCCTCTGACGGGGCGTCTTGCTCCTTGTCCTCCGGCTCCAGGGTGCTGAGCATCATAATGAGCAGGCAGGCGATGCCGGCCATGACGTGGTAGCCCACGGCGTCGTTCATCAGGATACTGGTCTCCAGCTCCTGTCCGGCGAAGACAAAGTTGACGCAGAAATTGAGTCCGGTAAAGATGCCCAGCAGGGCGATGACCACATACATGATCTCGGCGATGGTCTCACTGCTGTGCAGCAGCTTGGAGCTGAAGGAGTCCTTCACCCGGGTGCCGCCGTGGCCCAGGAAGACCAGCAGGATGGCGCTGGCCACCAGGACACCGCCCTGGAAGCCGCCGCCGGGGCTGGTGTTGCCGTGGAGCACCACATAGCAGCCGAAGGTGCAGGCCAGGGGCAGGAACAGATCCGCCGCGCAGCGGACAATAATATTCTTTTTGCGGAATTTGGATTTCATGCCTCTTCCTCCTCCTTCTGCTCCGGGGCTTCCTTAGTGCCCTTAACGCTCTTGCGCAGGATGACCAGGGAGCCGGCGATGGCGGCGATGAGGATGAAGCTCTCGCCCATGGTGTCATAACCGCGGAAGTTGAAGACCACGCTGAACACCACGTTCTGGGCGGCCGTCTTGTCCAGGTTCTCGTTGACGATGATGGAGGCCACGCCGTCCGCCTGGCTGTTGTCATAGGACTCCGGATCCTCGTAGAGGGCCACCACATCGGTCTTGGTGCCGTCATAGGTGGGCTCGCTGCCCGCCATGAGGATGGAGGCGTAGACGCCGCAGATCATCAGAATGGCCAGCGCGATGGTAAAGAGAATGTTTTTCAGCTTCATTTCCGATCCTCCTCATCCGCCTTGACCTTGCGCAGGGCAATGATATACAGGATGGTGGACAGGACTGCGCCCACGCTGGCCTCCGCGATGGCCACGTCCGGGGCCTGAAGCAGCAGAAACTCCAGGGCCACAAAGGAGCCGGTGGCGGCCAGGGCGATCACCGAGTCGATGAGCCGCCGGGCCCGAACGGCCACAAAGGCGGCGGCCACAGCGCCCACCACGGCCAGGGTATTCAGGACGAATACCAGGGTTCCATTCAGACTCATTCCGGATCATCCTCCTTATAGTCGTCGATCACCAGGTCCTTGGCGGGCTTGACCCCCATCTTATAGGCGGCCTTGCACAGGGCGTGGTTGGAGACGGGGTTGGTGCCCATGACCAGCAGCAGGATGATGGCCAGCTTGATGTACGTCATGGGCTCGCTGCCGCTGGAGACGCCGTAGATGACGCCGGCCAGCACCACCGAGAGGGTGCCCATGGTGGCGATGCAGGTGGAGGCCTGGAGCCGGCCGAACACGTCGGGCATCCGGTGGACGCCCAGCACCCCGATGAAGGTGAAGAACACGCCGACGGCCAGCAGAATATCAATGACAATTCGTACCATTACAGTCTCCCCTCCAGATAACGGGCCACAAAGACGGTGCCCACGAAGCCCAGCAGGGCCACTACCATGGAGATATCCATGTAGATGCTCCGGCCGGAGTAGAGCGAGTAGAGCACCAGGGCGGTGGCGGAAACCAGATCCAGGCTGTCCGCCGCGCACATCCGGTCGGCAGCGGTGGGGCCCCGGAACACCCGGTAGAGCAGGACAAAGTTCAGCAGCACATAGATGATGGCCGCGATGAGAAATTCAATCATTTCCAAATCCTCCCGATCCACCGCTCCATCCGGCCCTTGATGGCCTCGCCGGCCTTGTCCCGGTCGGTCTCGGCCACGTCGATCCAGTGGACATAGTAGTAGTTGTTCCCCTGCTCGTCCTCGGCCACATCCATGGTGATGGTGCCGGGGGTGAGGGTGATGCAGTTGCTCACCATGGCCAGGCCGTACTCGCTCTTGACCTCGGGCGAGCCGGGCACCCGGATGATGCCCGCCTGATAGTTTCTCAGGCTGGGGCTGAGGACGATTTTCGCCATATTGACGTTGGCCTTGATGACCTCCCACAGGAAGACGGTGCAGCAGTAGACAACCAGCAGCACCAGCCGCACCGGGTTATAGAGGTAAAAGGCCTTGTGGTGGATCAAAAACCGGCTGGCCAGGGCGGCCACGATTGCGCTGATGACCACGCCCCAGAAGATCTCCCGGGGAGCCAGAGACAGCGTCAGCAGCAGCCAAAACAGCAGGCAGAACAGGAATGTGGACAGCCACGCGGCAAATTTCGATGGTTTCTGCACGATTTTCCCTCCTTCTCAGCAGACGCCTCTGGATGCGTCGATGCGTTGGGCCACCCAGTCCGCCAGCTCGTCCAGGCCCAGCCCGTCACGGCTGGACACCCGGAAGACGGTCACGTCCGGGTTGACTCCCCGGGCATTTGCCTCCACCCGGGCGTCGTCGAATCCAAAGTATTCTTTCAGATCGTACTTGTTGATGGCCAGCGCGTCGGTGGTGGCGAACATCAGGGGGTATTTCTCCACCTTGTCGTCCCCCTCCGGCACGCTGAGCAGGGCCAGACGGAAGCTCTCGCCGATGTTGAACTCGGCGGGACAGACCAGGTTGCCGATGTTCTCCACAAAGAGCACATCCAGGCTGTCCAGATCAAACTCCTTCAGAATGTGCTGGATGCTCATGGCCTCGATGTGGCAGGCTCCGTCGGTATCCAGCTGCACCACCGGCAGACCCAGGGCGTGGATCTTGTCCGCGTCGATCTGCCCGGCGATGTCCCCCTCGATGACGCCGATCCGGTATTTCTCCCGGAGCCGGTCGATCAGGGCGACGATAGTGCTGGTCTTGCCCGCGCCCGGGGAGCCCAGCACGTTGACCAGGCACACCTTGTGGGAGGCCAGCTCCGCCTTGACGGCGTCGCTCACGTCCTCATTCCACTCCATGACCTGGTGCATGACTTTGATTTCCATGTTCCCTCAGTCTACCTCCAGACTCTCTACATAGAATTCTCTTCCCTGCAGCAGCTTGAGCCGGGTGCAGCCGCAGGCGGGACAGCTGATGTGGTGCTTGTCGATCTGCCCCTCCCAGGCGCACTGCTCGCAGCGCATGAGGATGGGCAGCCGCTCCATCTTCAGCTCCGCCCCCTCGGCCACCGTGCCCTTGCTGATCACGTCAAAGTAGTACTGGATGCACTGGGGCACCACGCCGGAGTACTCCCCCAGCTTGATGCGCACCTCCCGCACCCGCTTGACGTTGTGCTCGGCAGCCGCCTTCCGGGCGATATCCAGGATGCTCTGGGTGATGGCCAGCTCGTGCATCTTACCGGTCCAGGCAGGAGAAGCAGGGGTCGATGGAGGCCACGATCAGGCCGGCGTCGGCCACCGTGTTTCCCTTGAGCATGACAGGGACGGTGGGAGCGTTCTTGAAGGTGGGAACGTGGAGGCTGAGCCGGTAGTTGTTCTGGCTGCCGTCGGTGACCACCTTATAGACCAGGTGGCCCCGGGGGGCCTCATGCCGGGCCACAAACTCGCCGGCGGGCACCTTGGGCATCTTGTTGCCCAGGTTGATGGGGCCCTCGGGGAGGTTGTCCACCGCCTGGCGGATGATCTTGATGCTCTCGTAGATCTCCAGCACCCGGATGACCACCCGGGCGTAGACGTCGCAGCTCTGCTGGACGGGAACGGCGAAGTCAAAGTCCTCGTAGGAGGAATAGGGTGCGTCCCGGCGCACGTCCATGTCCACGCCGGAGGCACGGGCATGGGGGCCAACCGCGCCCAGCCGGATGGCGTCCTCGGTGGTGAGGATACCCACCCCCTTGGTGCGCATGGCCAGGGTCTTGTCCGTGGTGAGATAGTGGGTGATGGGGCCCATCTTCTGCTCCAGGTCGTCCATGGCCTCCAGAATATAGCGGCGCTTGTCGTCGTCCAGATCCCGGCGGGCGCCGCCGATGGTGTTCATGGCGTAGTTCACCCGGTTGCCGGTGATGGCCTCCAGGGTGTCCATGGTGCGCTCCCGGTCGTTCCAGCACTGCATGAACATGCTGTCGTGGCCCACAATGTGGCAGGCGATGCCCAGCCACAGCAGATGGGAGTGGATGCGCTCCAACTCCTCCACAATGACCCGGATATACTGGCCCCGCTTGGGCACCTCCATGCCGGCGATGTGCTCGATGCACATGGCATAGGTCAGAGAGTGGGAGTGGGAACAGATGCCGCACACCCGCTCCACCAGCACCAGGGTCTGGATAAAGTTCCGCTCCTGTGCCAGCTTTTCGATGCCCCGGTGGTTGTAGCCCACAAACACCTGGGCGTCAGTGATCTGCTCGCCGTCTACCGTCAGGCGGGCATGGACCGGCTCCTCCAACGCGGGATGGTAGGGGCCGATCGGAATGGTGTAGCTCATGGTGACCTCCTTTGACCGCTCCGGCATACAAGTGCAGGCCGGAGTGAAATCCATTCTTTCTCATTTTGACAGTCTGATTTACAAAATAATGGTACAGTCTAGTTTATTATATGAAAATCCAGTCAAAGTGTCAATGACCACCCCGGTCAAAAAGCGGAACAGCACGCCCTCTTTTTTCTGCATATCTACCTCTGATTTTAGATTTTTCATACTCTTTCATCTGTTTTACATATATAAAAAGCGGGAAGGGGCTCAAAGTAGGGAAAAGTTGTGGAAAAGCTGTCCTCCGTCTTGCAAAGTGCCGTCAAGTGCTGGTATACTGAGGGCGATTTGACCAAAAAGGAGTCCTCTGCCATGTCCTGCGCGCCCAACTACCGCCGGACCCTGTATGCCAGCTATACCGGCTACATCACCCAGGCCATCGTCAACAGCTTCGCCCCCCTGCTCTTTCTCACCTTCCAGTCCTCCCTGGGCATTCCCCTGGAACGGATCACCCTGCTGGTCACCCTCAATTTCGGCGTCCAGCTGTGTGTGGACCTGCTCTCCACCAAATTTGTGGACCGGATCGGCTACCGGCCCTGCATCATCGCCGCCAACCTCTGCTCCGCCCTGGGCCTGATTGGGCTGGGTACCCTCCCCTTCCTGCTGTCCGATCCCTACGTGGGACTGCTCTGCTCGGTGGTGCTCTACGCCATCGGCGGCGGACTGCTGGAGGTGCTGGTCAGTCCCATTGTGGAGGCCTGTCCCTTTGACAACAAGGCGGGGGTCATGGCCACCCTCCACTCTTTCTACTGCTGGGGCTGCGTGCTGGTGACCCTGGTCTCCACCGGTTTTTTCGCCCTCATCGGCATTGCACACTGGAATATCCTGGCCTGCCTTTGGGCGCTGGTGCCCATTGCCAACCTGTTTGTCTACGCCGGGGCCCCCATCCCCACCCTGGTGCCGGAGGGCGAGGGGATGAAGCTGGGGGAACTGCTGCGCTCCGGGGTGATCTGGCTGTTTTTCCTGCTCATGGTCTGCGCCGGTGCCTCGGAGCAGGGCATGAGCCAGTGGGCCTCCGCCTTTGCCGAGGCCGGACTCCATGTGTCCAAGACAGTGGGCGATCTGGCCGGCCCCTGCATGTTCTCCCTGCTCATGGGCGCCGCCCGGGCCATCTACGGCAAGTACAGCGAGAGATGGGATCTGATTCCCTTTATGCTGTCGAGCAGCGCTCTTTGCATTGTGAGCTATCTGCTGGCCACCCTCTCCCCCAGTCCCCTGCTGGGCCTTCTGGGCTGCGGCCTGTGCGGCTTTTCTGTGGGCATCCTGTGGCCGGGCACCTTCTCTCTGGTCTCCGCAAAATGTCCCCGGGGCGGCACCGCCATGTTCGCCCTCATGGCCCTGGGCGGCGACCTGGGCTGCTCTTCCGGTCCCACCCTGGTGGGCCTTGTGACCAGCGCCGTGGGCGAGATGAAGGCCGGGCTGCTGGCCGCCATCGTCTTCCCGGTGGTGATGATCGCGGGCCTGCTGGCAGTCAAGCGGATGAAGTGAGCGGAGTACAATGAAACAGACGAAAAGCCCGCCGTGGGAGTGATTTCCCCGGCGGGCTTGCTTTATGATTCCTGGGACTGCTCCCAGCTCCGCAGATGCTGCTGCACCAGTCCCTCCAGCATGGCGCAGGCCGCCTCATTGCGGCCGCCGTGGAGGACGATCAGATCGGCATACTGCTTGGAGGGCTCCACATGCAGCTCGTGCATAGGCCGCACCGTGGTGAGATACTGCTGCATTACCGACTCCACCGTCCGGCCCCGCTCTGTCGTATCCCGGCTGATCCGGCGCAGAATCCGGATGTCCGCCGGGGCGTCCACAAAGATCTTTACGTCCATCCGGTCCCGGAGGGCTTTTTCCGCGAAGATGAGGATGCCCTCCACCACAATGACCGGAGCGGAGCGGATCTCCACCGTCTCACGGGAGCGGTTATGGACGGTGTAGTCGTAGACGGGGCACTGGATGGTCTGTCCGGCAATGAGCTGGTCCAGCTGCTCCAGCATGAGATCGTTCTCGAAGGACTCCGGCGCATCGTAATTGAGCTGGCAGCGCTGGCTGTATTCCAGATCGTCGTGGCTGCGGTAGTAGCTGTCATGGCCCAGAATGGCGATCTGATCCCGGAACCGCGCCGCCAGCCGATGCGTCAGGGTGGTTTTCCCGGAGTTTGTGCCTCCGGCGATGCCGATAACCAGTGGCTTCATGGCGCTCTCCCCTTTTGCTTCTCTGTTTATGACATTATATCCTTTTTCTCCCCACTTTGCAATCCGGCTGAACGGCGCAAGAGATAAAATATCCCCGCGGCTGATGGAACGGGAACAGCCGCGGGGGGTGGCATATCAGGTGTTTCAGGTCACCTTTTGCGCCGGGAATAGTAAAGTAAGGTCAGAATTCCTTAATTGCGGAACTCTGCGGGCACCTGGTCAATGGACTGCCATTTCGCCATGGCGTCATCCAGGCTCATGCCGTCGGCAATCGCAGCGCGACGGGCTGCGTTGACTGCTTGGATCTCTTTGACCCGCTTGCCGTCCAGCTCATAGCCCTTCATAGCCCATAGCGTCAGTGCCCAAGCACACATGGGGATGACGCAGAACAGAATGATAACAACCCAGTTCATGCCATCCGTGTAGGGAGTTGTTTTGGTGGGGAGCTGCTCCAGGCCAATGATGGTGACGGCAACGCCAACCACGGTAGCGGACAGAGAGGAAACCAGTTTATCCACCAGGGAGAACAGCGTACCCATGATGCCGGGGATGAACTTACCGGAGCGATAGGTCTCGTAGTCTGCACAGTCGGCCACCATGGGGATGGGCATATCGGCAGTGGCATAGTAAGCGCCATAGCCAATGCCGAAGCAGAGGATAAAGAGGATCGTATAGAGATTGATGCTGAACTTACCGTCCGTCATAATAGAGAGGTTAAACGCGTCGCCACGACCCCACAGAATCAGCAGCACCAGCACGCCGACGTAGCAAATCAGAGCCACACGAACATACTTGGTCAGGGAGGCCTTCTGGCCATGCTTCTGAGAGGTGCGCACGGTCAGCGCGAAGAAAGGCACTGCGAACACATAGCCCAGCACCATCATAGGCAGATACAGCGTATCATAGTTGCCCATCATGCAGCCGTAGAGCATACACAGCACAGTGACGTTGGTCGCAATAGAGAGGGCGAGCTTGCAGCTACCGCCTGCAACCATCAGGCGCTGCATCGGCTTGTTGGCCTTAATAATCGCCACATACTCAGAAATCTTAACCTTCTCCTGCTTGGCACCGCCGATACCGAAATATTTGGGCTGATCCTTCTCCCAGATACCAATCATAGCCAGAATCGTGAGAACAACCGAAACCGCAATGCCAATGGGCGCCATGAATGCAAACCAACTCTGGTTGTAGTCGCCAAAGAAGTTGTCGCCCGCCAGGATGGGACCGACAAACTGCATTGCACCCATACCCAGCAGAGAGCCAATCGTATTGAAGATGGTAAACAGAGGGCGCTGCTTGGGGTCATTGGTCAGAACCGCCTGTGCTGCGCGGGTAACAGAGGTCTGGAAGGTGTATCCAATCACCCATACGGCGTACAGCAGGATGAACAGGACGTAGCGCAGCCACATCATGCTCTCAGGCACATAAGGCGTAAAGACATATAGACAGATGACCGAAACCGCCATAATCAAGCTGCCGATCACCATGAATGGACGGAACTTACCAAATTTTCCGTTGGTCTTGTCCATCAGTGCGCCGATGATTGGGTCGGTAATGGCGTCGAAAACACGCATGCCCGTAACCATAAAGGACGCAAAAACGGTTGCGATACCCAGAACGGTATTGCCAAAGGTCGCAATATAGGACAGGATCAGGACATAATACACATTGGTTGCGCCGTTGTTCAGGGGGAACATCGCCAACTGGTACATCTTCGCCCGGTTCACACTAGTCGCTGCGGGGGACGGCTG
>CAMELY010000020.1 GCA_945926565.1 uncultured Clostridia bacterium
GATCCAGCTCGGAGTTCTCCTCGATCTCCACGCCCAGCTCGTACAGGCCCTTGATGGGGGCGTTGCAGGCGAAGAAGTCCTGGGGACGGGGGCCGAAGGTGATGATCTTCAGATCACGCACGCCCAGCAGAGCCCGGGCGATGGGGACGAACTCCACCATCTTGTCGGCCAGCTCCTCGGCGGTGCCGATGGGGTACTCGGGGATGTAGCCCTTCAGGTGGCGCATGCCCAGGTTGTAGGAGCAGTTGAGCATGCCGCAGTAGGCGTCGCCGCGGCCGTTGATCAGGTCGCCGTCGCCCTCGGCGGCAGCCACAAACATGCAGGGGCCGTCGAAGTTCTTGGCGATCAGGGTCTCGGGGGTCTCGGGGCCGAAGTTGCCCAGAAAGACGGTCAGCGCGTTGCAGCCGGCCTCTTTGACCTCGGCTACAGCCTTGAGCATATCCTTCTCATTTTCCACGGTGGTCTGAGCCTCGTAGGGGGTCAGGCCCTTGGCGGCGCAGGCGGCCACAACAGCGGCCCGGCGCGTCTGAGAGAGCTGAATGGGGAAGCAGTCACGGCTGACGGCGATAATGCCCAGCTTGACCTCAGGAATGTTCGTCATCAATTTGAATTCCTCCTTTGTGATCGTGACGGGAGCGGGACACCCTTGTGGGTTCGTCCCGGCTTTCTTGGTACAGTATACCATAGGGGACCGGAAAAGGGAAATAGGTTTTTGTAGAAAACGACCGACAATTTTGCGATTTCTCCGGAGCTCCGGAGCAGAGGGGGAGCAATATGGACAAGAGCGGGGGAGAAGGGGAAGGAAGAGATGTCCATAGCGCCGAAAGTAAAAACGGGGGATTGCAGGTTTTTAACGCCTATTGTATAATCAAAACGCTGTGCCGCAGGGAAAATGCGGCGCTTTTTGCGGGGAAAACCCCATATTGTGTCTGCCTCAGGCAGAGGATGGGAGAGCGCGAGATGCAAGAGAAACCGATTCGGGAGAATAAAATGGGCGTCATGCCGGTGAACCGGCTGCTGCTGTCCATGGCCCTGCCCATGATGCTGTCCATGCTGGTGCAGGCGTGCTACAATATCGTCGACAGCATTTTTGTGGCCAGACTGGGGGAGGACGCCCTGACGGCGGTGTCCCTGGCCTTTCCCGCCCAGAACCTGATGATCGCCGTGGGCACCGGCACCGGCGTGGGCATCAACGCCATGCTGTCCAAGTCCCTGGGAGAGCGGGATCAGAAGACCGCCAACCGGGCGGCCTGCAACGGCGTCTTTCTGGCGTTTTGCTCCATGGCGGCCTTTATGCTGCTGGGACTGATCGCGGTCCGGCCCTTCTATGCCAGCCAGGTGGCGGAACAGCCCGCCATCCTGGAGTACGGCGTGGAATATCTCACCATCTGCGCCCTCCTCTGCCAGGGCATGTATCTGCAGTTTGTCTTTGAGCGGCTGCTCCAGGCCACCGGCCATACGGTGGTCAGCATGGTCACCCAGATGACCGGCGCCATCACCAACATTATTCTGGACCCGATCCTGATCTTCGGCCTGGGCCCCTTCCCCCGGATGGAGGTGGCGGGGGCTGCCGCGGCCACAGTGATCGGCCAGTTTGTGGGGGCCGCCACCGCCATCGCCCTGAACCATAAATATAATGTAGAGATCCAGGTGACGCCCCGGAACTGCTTCCGGCCCCACGGCCCTACCATCGGGCGGATTTATAAGGTGGGCGTGCCCTCCATCATTATGGCCTCCATCGGCTCGGTGATGACCTACGGCATGAACCTGATCCTGGTGACCTTCTCCTCCACGGCGACAGCGGTGTTCGGCGTCTATTTTAAGCTCCAGTCCTTCTTCTTTATGCCGGTCTTCGGCCTCAACGGCGCCCTGGTGCCCATTATCGCCTACAACTTCGGCGCCCGCCGCCGGGACCGGATGATCCGCACCATCCAGCTGGGCATTTTGTACGCCATGTGCTTTATGCTCGCCGGACTGCTGATCTTCAACCTGTTCCCGGAGCAGCTGCTGGGCTGCTTCAACGCGTCTGACTATATGGTATCCATCGGCGTGCCCGCCCTGCGCACCATCTCCTACAGCTTTGTCTTTGCCGGCTTCTGCATCGCCTGCGGCACCGTCTTCCAGGCCCTGGGCAACGGGGTCTACTCCATGACCGTCTCCATTGTCCGGCAATTGGTGGTGCTGCTGCCGGCGGCCTGGCTGCTGGCCCAGACCGGGGAGCTGGACGCCGTCTGGTGGAGCTTCCCCATTGCTGAGGTGGCCAGCCTCTCCCTGTCCAGCTTCTTCCTGGTGCGGATCTATCGGAAGATTATCTCCAAGGTTTAATAGAATGTATACTGACAGCGCCGGTCGGCCGGCGCTGAGAAAAGAGAGAATCATTCATGAAAAAAGCAAGCCTGAAGCAGGTGGCCCTGCTGCTGCTCACCGCCATGATCTGGGGCGGCGCCTTTGTGGCCCAGAGCGTGGGACTGGACTATGTGGGCCCCTTCACCATCAACGCCGTCCGGTTCCTGATCGGCGGCCTGGTGCTCATCCCCTGCATCGCGGTGATGGAGCGGGTGCAGGACCGGGACGGACAGAAGCGGGATCGGGGCAGCGGGAGAGATCTGCTGGTGGGCGGCCTCTGCTGCGGGCTGGCCCTGTGCGTGGCCAGCAACCTCCAGCAGATCGGCATCGCCTACACCACCGTGGGCAAGGCGGGCTTTCTCACCGCCCTCTATGTGGTCATCGTCCCCTTCCTGGGACTGCTGTTTGGGAAAAAGCTGCGGCCGGTGATCTGGGTCTGCGTGGCTCTGGCTCTGGCGGGACTCTATCTGCTGTGCATGACCGCGGCGGAGGGCCTGGGCAAGGGAGATATTCTGGTGCTGCTGTGCGCCCTGGCATTTTCGGTGCATATCCTGGTGGTGGATCACTTCTCTTCCAAAGTGGATCCGGTGCGCCTGTCCTGCGTGCAGTTTCTGGTCAGCGGCCTGGTGGCGTCGGTTCCCATGCTGCTGCTGGAGCAACCCACCGTGTCGGCGGTGCTCAGCGCCTGGCAGCCCATTCTCTATGCCGGCGTCCTCTCCTGCGGCGTGGCCTACACCCTGCAGGCGGTGGCCCAGCGGGACTGCGACCCCACGGTGTGCTCCCTGGTGCTCTGCCTGGAGTCGGTGTTCTCCGTCCTCTTCGGCTGGCTGCTGCTGGGGCAGGCGCTGACCGCCCGGGAATGGCTGGGCTGCGCGCTCATGTTCGGGGCCATTGTGCTGGCCCAGCTGCCGGAGCGGAGGCCTGCCGCCTGAATCGCCCGTGAGGGTTTGAGAAACCGGAGAAAAATCCGGGAAAAGGCCGGAAATATGGGGCGGCAGGGTTTTCACAATGGCACAAGGTTTTTTGGAAAAAGCAGAGACAAGTTGTACAACTTGTCTCTGCCATTTTTTCGGCGATTCCTGTAAAATGGTCAGTAATTGAGCCTATGAATGGAACAGGCGCCCCCCTTTTGCAGAGAGAGGCGGAGGGGCGCCGGAGAGGAGGATATTATGCTGATTGCCTTTTTTCTGCTGTGGATCATTCTGTGCGGAGATCTGACGGCGGAGATTGTCATCTTTGACCTGATTGTCACCGGTGCGGTCTACTGGTTCACCTGCCGGTTCTGCCGGTGGAGCTTTGCCAGAGAGAAGACCGTCTTCCGGCTGCTGGTGCCGGGGATTCAGTATGTGGGCCTGCTGCTCCGGGAGATTATCAAGGCCAATCTGGCCATGCTGAAAATTCTGCTGGGAGGCCGGCTGAAGCAGCAGGTGCAGCCCCTGCTCATCACGGTGCAGGTGCCCCTCAAGACGAACATCGCCAAAATGCTCCTGGCCAACGCCATCACCCTGACCCCGGGCACCATCACGGTGGAAAACCGGGGGACAGAGTATGTGGTGCACTGTATCAACCCGGATTTCTCCCGGGATGTGGACTGCTCCGCCCTGGTCGAGGCGCTGGAGCGGATGGAGGCCATTGCGGCCCAGGGAGAGGAGGAGACTGCCTGATGTTTCAGCTGGTGACCAAAATTTATCTCATCGTCCTGGGCCTGTGCGTCCTGGGCGCTCTGATCTACATCATTACCAGCCGGCACTTTACCGACCGGCTGGTGGGCGTCAACCTGATCTCCACCCTGATTCTCAGCGTGATTCTGGTGCTCAGCCTGTATCTGGACAGCACCTCCATTCTGGATATCGACATCATCTACGCCCTGCTCAGCTTCCAGGCGGTGGTGGTGCTCAGCCGGATTCTCCGGGTGCGGATGCTGGCGGAGCTGAAAAAGAGAAAGGGAGGCGGTGCGCAATGACAGGCATGCAGCTGCTGGGCTCTGTGATTATGGGGGCCGGCGTTCTGATTATGGTGATTGTCACCCTGAGCGTCTTCCGGATGGACTTTGTCATCAACCGGATGCACGTCACCGCCATTGCCGACACCCTGGGCACCCTGCTCATCTTCATCGGCGGCGCCCTGTGCGAGGGCATCCACTGGGTAGATCTCAAGCTGATCCTCATCCTGGCCCTCCAGTGGTTCACCGTGCCGGTCTGCGGCCACATGATCGTCCAGCTGGAGTACGCCGTGGTGGGCGACCTGAAGGAGCACTGCGAGGCGGATCTCTCCGATCCGGGGCGCAAAGAGGGGAAGGAGGAGCACTGATGGCGTTTTTTGAGGTTTTGCTGCTGGTGTTTCTGGTGGCCTGCGCGCTGACAGCGGTGCTGGTGCGCAGCACAATGATCACCATTTTGACCTACATGGGCTTCAGCATTGTCATGTCGGTGGTCTGGCTGATTCTCCAGGCCCCGGATCTGGCCATTACCGAGGCCGCCGTGGGAGCGGGCGTGAGCACGGTGCTCTATTTCCTCACCCTGATGAAGATCCGGGAGCTGAAGGAGAAAGAGGATCTGGAGGAGCGCCAGCGCCAGGAGGCCTGGCGCCGTCAGACAGAGGAGGAGACCGACCATGAGCAGAAGTGACCGCAGCGGCTGGCGCAAATTCTGCGCCTGGGTTGACGGCGAGGAGTGGTGCGCAGCGCCCTCCGCGCCTCAGCACCCTGTCTCCGCCGGCCGGGAGCCGGAGCGGGAGGTCTCTGCCTTCGAGGCCTACCAGCAGAGCCGCCGGCTGATGCAGGCCGTCGGCGCCCTGTTCTGCATCACCCTGGCGGTGGTGCTCGCCCTGGTGGTGGTGCATCTGCCCCCCTTCGGCGACCCCGCCAATCCCACCAACAACGAGGTGTCCCGCCGGTACATCGAGCAGGGCATTGAGGAGACGGGCTCTGCCAACCTGGTGGGCGGCATGATTTTGAGCTACCGTGTCTTCGACACCTTCGGCGAGTCCAGTGTCCTCTTCCTGGCCGCCTCCTGCGTCACCATCCTGCTGCGCCGGGATCGGAAAAATACGACACCTCAGGCCCTGCGGCAAATGGCTCACGAGGAGAGAACAGACCGGAAGGACAAGGACGTGGTGCTGCGCACGGCGGTGCTGCTGCTGATGCCGGTGTCCATCATGGTGGGCTTCTATGTCATGCTCTTCGGGCACCTGTCCCCCGGCGGCGGCTTCTCCGGCGGCAGTATCCTGGGCGGCGGCATGG
The DNA here is from genome assembly GCA_945926565.1 of uncultured Clostridia bacterium. Lineage (GTDB taxonomy): Bacteria > Bacillota > Clostridia > Oscillospirales > Oscillospiraceae > Onthomonas. The sequence continues at coordinate 5,588 of CAMELY010000020.1, forward strand.
TGCTCTATGCCCGCACCTTCGGCAGTAAGAGCGTCCAGCGGTTTTTCAATGAGCACATCTATCACCTGGTCAAGGTGGTCTGCCTCATGTGCTACGGCCTGATTCTCATCTACTATGTCTTTACCGGCGCCAACGGTCTGAATAACCATATCTGGCTGGGCATTCCCGGCCATATCCTCAGCAGCGGCATCATCATGCCCATCAACGTTCTGGTGGGCTTTGAGGTGGCCTGCACCATCTACGCATTCTATGCCCTGTTCAGCGAAGGAGAGGTGTGAGATATGAGTGAGCTTTTTTCCACCCTGTGGACCCAGCGGTTCATGATTACCGCCGTCCTTTTGTTCTGCATTGGGGCCTTCAGCCTGGTTTTTAACCCCAACCTGATCAAAAAGCTCATCGGCTTTGACCTGATGGACGGCGCGATTTATCTCATGCTGACCAGCGCCGGCTATATCCGGGGCCGGGTGGCCCCCATTGTCACCGACTTCTCCGCAGCTCCGTCCGTGGAGACCTACATCAACCCCATCCCCACCGGCCTGGTGCTCACCGGCATCGTGGTCTCGGTCAGCGTCACCGCCTTCGCCCTGGCCCTGGTGGTGCGCATCTATCAAAAGTACCACACCGTCTACCTGGACGTCATTATGGCGACCATGAAGAAGGGGGTGGACTGAGTGCTGCCCTATTATCAGCACATCCCCTTTTTCAGCATCGTCCTGCTCATGATCTGCGGCATTCTCACCAGCGTGGTGCGCAGCGGCCGGGTGGCCCTGCGCATCCACCTGGGGGCGGTGCTGGCCCTGCTGGGGGCCAATCTGGTGCTGCTGGCCAATGTGCTGCCCCGGCAGGAGCGGTTTACCTACGCCCTGGGCATCGTCTCCCACCCCTATGGCAACGAGCTGGTCTGCGGGCCCCTGGAGGCCACGCTGGCGGTGGCCTTTCTGCTGGTCATGGCCATGAGCGTCCTGGGAGGACGGGATGGCGTCTTTGAAGACGTGGAGCCGGGGAAGCAGAACCTGTATTTCGTCATGTGCGACCTGATTATGGCCAGCCTCCTGGCCATGATCTACACCAACGACGCCTTCACCGCCTACGTCTTTATTGAGATCAACACCATCGCCGCCTGCGCCCTGGTCATGGCCAAGGACAGCGGCGCCACCTTGGTGGCCACCATCCGCTATCTGATGATGAGCCTGCTGGGCAGCGGCCTGTTCCTCCTGGGCCTCACCTTCCTCTATCACATCACCGGCCACCTGCTCATCATCGACATCCACGACCAGGTGCAGCAGCTGGCCGCCACCGGGGCCTATCAGATCCCCCTGACTGTGCTCATGGGCATGATGGCCCTGGGCCTGGGGCTCAAGAGCGCCCTGTTTCCCAACCACACCTGGCTGCCGGACGCCCACGGCAGCGCCACCACCGCCTCCAGCGCCATCCTCTCCGGCCTGGTGCTCAAGGGGTATGTGGTACTGCTCATCAAGTGCATCTTCTGCATTTTCGGTGAGGAGGTCTTTGCCGCCTCCCATGTGGGGGACGTGCTGTTGGTCATGGGCGCCCTGGCCATGGTGGTGGGCTCTGTGAAGGCGATTCAGGAGACCCACATCAAGCGGATGATCGCCTACTCCACCGTGGCCCAGATCGGCTACATTTACCTGGGCCTGGGCATGGGAGGCGCCGCCGCGGCGGTGGCCGCCATCTATCAGATGCTGGTGCACGCCTTTACCAAGCCCATGCTCTTCCTCTGCGCGGGTGAGCTGGCGGAGGCCTCCGGCCACCGGAAGCAGATGTATTACCTCCGGGGGGCGGGCCACCGGGCCAAGCTGGCCGGCGTCGGCTTTACGGTGGGCGGCCTCTCCATGATAGGCCTGCCCCTGCTGGGCGGCTTTGCCGTCAAGTTCTATCTGGCGGACGCGGCCCTCTCCGGGAGCTGGAAGATGTGGGTGGCCCTGGCCGCCCTGGCGGTATCCAGCGTGCTCAACGCCCTCTACTATCTCCCGGCCATCATCCAGATCTGGAGCAAGGCCCAGCCGGGGGAGAATCTGCCCCAGCTGCCGGTAAAGCGGCCCAGCCTGGCCTTTGTGGTGGCCGTTCTGGTGCTGGGGGCGGGCACTGTTCTACTGGGCGTCTGCTGCTCCGGCACCGGGGCGCTGCTCAGCCTGGGCCTGAGCCTGCTTTGAGGAGGGGAGAGAGATGTTTCATTATCTGCTGTTCCTCGCCATTCTCCTGCCCGTTTTGGGCGGAATTGCCATGGCGCTGGTCAAACCCCGGCATAACCAGAATATCCTGTTCATCGAGGTGCTGGGGGTGACCCTGGCCTGTTGCGTGGGCACCGCCCTGGCCGGCACCGGCCTGGCCGGCGTGCTGGAGCTGGGGCCCTTCGCCTTCCGCTTCGGGGCGGACCGGCTGGGTGAGCTGTTTGCCATTCTGTTTTCTGCCTTGTTTCTGCTGGCCGGTATCTTTTCCCTGTCCTACAACGAGCACGATGAGAAGTCCGGTCGGTTCAACGGCTTTTTCCTGCTCACCCTGGCCGCCCTGCTGGGGCTGAGCTACGCCCAGAACCTGTTCACCTTCTACTTCTTCTACGAGTGCATGACCCTGCTCTCCATGCCCCTGGTCTTCCACGAGGGGACGGACGAGAGCATGAAGGCCGCCCTCCAGTATCTGGGCTACTCCCTCTTCGGCGCGGCCCTGGTGCTCTTCGGCTTCTTCTTCGCCGGGCAGTACTGCGACACCACCGATTTTCTGGCGGGGGGCACCTTCAACGCCCAGGGAATGGCCAACCTGTCCATGGCGCTGATCGCCGCCTTCTGCCTGCTGCTGGGCTTCAGCTGCAAGGCGGGCATGCTGCCTTTGCAGCAGTGGCTGCCGGTGGCCCATCCCGTGGCCCCCGCTCCCGCCTCCGCCGTCCTGTCGGCCACCATCACCAAGGCGGGTGTGCTGGGCATCATCCGGTCGGCCTACTACGTCTTTGGAACCGAGCTGCTCCGGGGCACCTGGGTGCAGACGGTTCTCATCCTGCTGGCTCTGCTGACCATCTTTACCGGCTCTATGCTGGCCTATCGGGAGCGGCTGCTCAAGCGGCGGCTGGCCTGGTCCACTGTGAGCCAGGTGAGCTATGTCCTCTTCGGCCTCTTCCTGTTCAGCGGGGCGGGCCTGGCCGGAGGACTGCTCCAGGTGGTGTTCCACGCTGCTTCCAAGACTGCCCTCTTCCTCTGCGCCGGAGCCATCATTCACCAGACGGGCAAGACCAAGGTCTATGAGCTCACCGGCCTGGGCCGGCAGATGCCGCTGGTCTTCGCCTGCTTCACCTTCGCCTCCCTCTCCCTGGTGGGCATTCCCCCCTTTGCCGGCTTTGTCAGCAAGTGGAGCCTGGCCACCGAGGGCATTCTGAGCCTGGGCGGGCTGGGCATCGCCGGAGCGGCGGTGCTGCTGGTCTCCGCTCTGCTGACGGCGGGGTATCTGTTCCCCATTGCCATCCACGGCTTCTTTGACCGGGGAGAGTTCCCCAAGGGCCTGGAGCCGGACGGGCGGATGACGGCGCCTCTGGCGATTCTGGCCCTGGCCCTGCTGGCCCTGGGCGTCGTGACCGGGCCGCTGAACACGGTGATCGCTGGCATCACCGCGGGACTCTGAGGAGGTGGGAGCGATGTCACAAGTTTGGATTCTGGCGGCCATCCTCCTGCCGCTGCTCGCGGGAGCCCTGCTGCTGCTCCGGCCGGTGGAGAACCGGCGGACTCACAATGGCCTGGTCATGGCGGTGAGCCTCGTTACCAGCCTGCTGATCGGCGGACTGCTGCTCTCCCGGCCGGAGGGGACGCTGGAGCTGGGCTCCATCCATCCGGCGCTGACCTTCGCCTTCCGGGTGGACAGCCTGTCCCTGGTGTTTCTGGCCATCCTGGCGGTGCTGTGGCCGATTGCGGTGCTCTACTCCTTTGAGTACATGAGCCACGAGCATGAGGAGAACCGATTCTTCGGCTTTTTCACCATGACCTACGGGGTGGTGACCGCCATCGCCACGGCGGCCAACCTGTTCACCCTCTATTTCTGCTACGAGTTGCTCACCCTGTGCACCCTCCCCCTGGTGATGCATGAGATGGACGGCAAGGCCCGGCACGCGGGCAAGACCTACATCCTCTACTCCATGACCGGCGCGGCCCTGGCCTTTGTGGCCATGGCGGCGGTGGCCCACTACGGCAGCCTGGACTTTGTGCTGGGGGGCAGTCTGAACGCCGCCGCGGCGGCAGGGCAGGAGAACCTGCTCCGGCTGTTCTTCCTGCTGGGCTTTTTCGGCTTTGGCGTCAAGGCCGCCGTCTGGCCGGGGCACCTGTGGCTGCCCACCGCCTCGGTGGCCCCCACGCCGGTCTCCGCCCTGCTTCACGCGGTGGCGGTGGTCAACGCCGGCGTCTTCGCCATCCTGCGGCTGACCTATTACAGCTTCGGCACCGGGCTGCTCCAGGGCAGCTTTGCCCAGTGGGTGATGATGGGGGCCTGCATCCTGACCATCGTCTTCGGCTCCGCCATGAGCTGGCGGCTGCAGCACCTGAAGCGGCGGCTGGCCTACTCCACGGTGAGCAATCTGAGCTACATCCTGCTGGGCGCCTCGGCCATGACCGGGGCGGGCCTGGGGGCGGCTCTGCTGCACATGGCGGCCCACTCCGTCTTTAAAATCATCCTCTTCTTCTGCGCCGGCGCCATTTTGTGCCAGACGAAACGGGAATATGTCTTCCAGCTCCCCGGCCTGGGCCGGCGGATGCCGGTGACCTTCACCGCTTTCGCCCTGGCCTCTCTGGGCCTCATCGGTATCCCGCCCTTTGCCGGCTTTTTCAGCAAGTGGGCGATTGCCCAGGCGGCGGTGGAGCTGAACCATCCGGTGGCCTGGCTGGGCGCCCTGGCCCTGGCGGTCTCCGCCTTCTTCACCGGCCTGTATCAGGTCATGGTGCTGGTGCCCGCCTTCTTCCCCACCCGGGAGCAGGCGGCGATTGCGGCGGAGAACCAGTCCTTTACCGAGGCGGGCTGGCAGATGAAGACCGCCCTCGTCCTGCTCATGCTGCTGGCTCTGGCCATCAGCTTTGGAGTGGGCGGCCTGAGCGACGTCCTGAGCCGCTGCGCCCAGGGCCTGATGTGAGGAGGTGGCTGAAATGCTGATTGCGCTGCTGATTCTGCTCCCTGTGGCGGGGGGCATTGCCGCCGGACTGCTGGGCCGCCGGAATAAGCGGAGCGTGAGCCGCCGGGTGACGGCGGCCACCCTCGCTGTGGAACTGGCCCTGAGCCTGGGCCTGCTGACCCAGGTGGGAAAGTGCTGGACGCTGCCGCTCTGCGGTCGGGGCATCTCCTTCGCCGTCACCGGACTGCAGGCGGTGCTGGGTGTGCTGGCCGCATTGCTGTGGGCGGTCTCCGGCCTGGAGAGCCGGGAGGAGCTGCTGGGGGATCACCACGCCTGGCGGTATGACTTCTTCCTGCTGCTCACCCTGGGGGCGATTGAGGGGGTATTCCTCTCCGGTGACCTCTATACCACCCTGGTCTTCTTTGAGGTCATGAGCTTCACCTCCTTTGTCTGGGTGATTCATAACGGCACGGAGCCCGCCAAGCGGGCTGCCGGGAGCTATCTCACCTACGCGGTGGCGGGGGGACTGGTCTCGCTCATGGGCCTCTTCCTGCTGGATACCGCCCTGGGTACCCTCTCCTTTGCCGAGCTGCCCGCCGCTGTGGCCGCCTATGAGGGCAACAAGGCCCTGATCTACGTCGCCGGCGGGCTGAGCATGGCCACCTTTGCCGCCAAGGTCTGCATGTGGCCGCTGCACACCTGGCTCCCCGGCTCCTATACCCAGGCCCCGGCGCCTGCCACGGCGCTGCTCTCCGGCATCGTCACCAAGGCAGGCATCTTCGGCATCTTTGCCATCACCGACAAGATTTTCCTGGCCGACGCCGCCTGGGGCAGGGTGCTGCTCTTCTTTGCCGTGATTACCATGCTCTGGGGCGGCTTTATGGCCCTGTGCCAGACCAACCTCAAGACGCTGCTGGCCTATTCCTCCATGTCTCAGATCGGCTTCATTCTCACCGGCATTGCCATGCAGGCTCTGCTGGGGGAGGAGGGAGGCATGGCCGCCTGGGGCAGTGTTCTCCACCTGACCAACCACGCCTGGATCAAGCTGATCCTCTTCCTGGCCGCCGGGCTGCTCTTTCGGACGGTGGGCAGCCTGGAGCTGGACGATCTTCGGGGCTTCGGACGGAAGAAGCCGCTGCTGCTGGTCATCTTCCTCTGTCTCGCTCTGGGCGTCATGGGCGTCCCCCTGTTCAACGGCTACATCTCCAAGACGCTGCTCCATGAGAGCATTGTGGAGTATACCGGCCTGCTGGAGGGAGCGGGCCAGTCTGCCGGGCTGTACCATGCGGTTGAGTGGCTGTTTCTCATCGCCGGCGGCATGACGGTGGCCTATATGACCAAGGTGCTGGTCTGCCTCTTTGGGGAGGAGAACGAGAGCGCTGCCGCCCAGCGGGAGTTTGACCGGACGCCGGTGAATGCCAGCCCGCTGGTGCTGACCGTGCTGACGGTGTGCGCCCTGCTCTGCCCGGTGCTGGGCATTACGCCCCACCTCACCATGGAGGGCATTGCCCGGTTTGCCCAGGACTTCTTCTCCGAAGAGGGCCTGGTAGAGGCGGTGGCTTACTTCTCCCTGACCAACCTGAAGGGGGCGGTGATCTCCCTGGCCATCGGCGGGGTGCTCTACTTCGCCTTTGTGCGCACCCTGGTGCGGCGGAAAACGGGCATGGGCGTGCAGTACCGGAATCCCTGGCCGGCCGCCCTCAGCCTGGAGGACGGCCTGTACCGGCCGCTGCTCATGGTCTGGCTGCCCTTTGTGGGGGCGGTGCTGGCCCGGTTCGGGGCGAGCATCTTCTCCTGGCTGGTGGCGGCGGGGAACCGGCTGCTCTTCTTCCGGGCGACGCCGACCGTAACGCCTGCCGAGGACGAGCGGTTTGCCAAATACGACCCGGATCCCCAGGGCCGCCGGGGCATCTCCGGCACCCTGGCCTTCGGCCTGGCCATGTTCGGGCTGGGGTATATGGCCATGATGATCTATATTTTGGTTCGGCTGGCCCTCGGCTGAGCGGAATACGAATGGAAAAAACGCCCCTGCGGTGCATGCACAAGCACACCGCAGGGGCGTTCGTCATGGTGGGGCATTCAAAAACAGAGCTTAAAACGACAAAGAGCCGGTTCCCAACAGGAACCAGCTCTTTTATCAACGCAGAAGGAGGGATTTGAACCCTCGCGTGCTTTAACACACCTACGCCCTTAGCAGGGGCGCCTCTTCGGCCTCTTGAGTACTTCTGCAAGCCGAAAACCACCAAGGGTATTCTGTTTTTTGTGCGCGGGAGGAGAAAAGTGGCGGAGAGAGTGGGATTCGAACCCACGGCTCCTTGTGAGAGTCACCGGTTTTCAAGACCGGCTCCTTAAACCGCTCGGACATCTCTCCAGGTGATACCTCGCAGACACAAGATGTATTATAGCGCGCTGCCCCCCGATTGTCAAGCTTTTTTTATGGAAAACAGCCCCTGCCCTCGAAAAGAGAGCAGGGGCTGTGAAACAGTGGAAGGGAAGAGCAGCTTACTCCTCGCCCTCGGTGAAGAGGGCGCCCTCCTCGAAGACGAACTCCTCCTCGGCCTCAGCGGCAGCGTCAGGGGCCTCCTGTGCGGTCTCCTGAGCGGGTGCATCCTGGCCCTCGGCGACGGGCTGGCCGTCGTCGGTGAAGTCGTCGTCCACCCGGAACTGGGGCAGGCCGGTACCTGCGGGGATCAGCTTGCCGATGCAGACGTTCTCCTTCAGACCCTGGAGGTGATCCACCTTGCCGTAAATAGCGGCCTCGGTGAGCACCTTGGTGGTCTCCTGGAAGGAGGCGGCGGACAGGAAGGAGTCGGTAGCCAGAGAGGCCTTGGTGATGCCCAGCAGCAGCCGGGTGCAGGTGGGCAGAACCAGGGGGCTGCCGTCCTCGCGGGTCTCGCCGGCGTCAATCCGTGCCTGAACCGCAGCGACAGCGTCCTCGAAAATGGAGATGTTGATGGAAGAGCCGGAGAGCAGCTCGGAATCCCCGGCGTCCTCTACACGCACCTTGCGCATCATCTGGCGGCAGATGACCTCGATATGCTTGTCGTGGATATCGACGCCCTGGCTGCGGTAGGGCTTGAGCACTTCCTTGACCAGGTACTCGTGCAGAGCGTGGATGCCCCGGATGCGGAGCACGTCCTGGGGGTACAGGGCGCCGGGCACCAGCTGGAAGCCCTTTTCCACGTGATCGCCGTCCTTGACCAGCAGCTGGGAGTGGGGCAGCATATAGCTGCGCACGTCGCCGTCGTCGGCGGTGATGTCCACGCTGACCAGGGTGCCCTTGCGGACATTGCCGATCTTGACGGTGCCGGTGATCTCGGCCAGCTGGGCCATCTTCTTGGGCCGGCGGGCCTCGAACAGCTCCTCAACACGGGGAAGACCCTGGGTGATATCGCCGCCGGC
>CAMELY010000021.1 GCA_945926565.1 uncultured Clostridia bacterium
GGAGCGGGCCCGGAAGAGCGGCGTGCAGTACATCGTCCAGCCCGGCGGCTCCATCCGGGACGACCATGTCATCGACACCTGCAACAAGTATGGGATTACCATGTGCTTCACCGGAATCCGGCTGTTCCATCATTGATCTACTTTGGGGGCAGAGGCTGTGCCTCTGTCCCCTTTGCTTTTACTGCCCCTGTATTACTCACATTTTGTCGTAAAGGAGGTTCCCATGGATTTTCTGATTGTCATTGATATGCAGAACGACTTTATCGACGGGGCCCTTGGGACCAAAGAGGCACAGGCCATTGTGCCCAAGGTCGCTGACCGGATCAAGGGCTTTTCCGGCCGGGTGCTGGCCACCCGGGACACTCATGAGGCCAACTACCTGGACACCCAGGAGGGAAAATTCCTCCCCGTTCCCCACTGCATTCGGGGCACCCAGGGCTGGGAGATCCGGCCTGAGATCGCTGACCTGCTGACCGAGCAGCCCATCGACAAGCCCACCTTTGGCAGCACCGGTCTGGCCCACGTCATCGGGGCCTATCACACCTATCAGCAGCCGGTGAGCTCCATCACGCTGGTAGGCCTGTGCACCGACATCTGTGTCATCTCCAACGCCCTGCTGCTGAAAGCCGCTCTGCCGGAGGTGCCCATCTATGTGGATGCCGGCTGCTGCGCCGGCGTGACCCCGGAGAGCCACCGGCGGGCTCTGGAGGCCATGCAGGTCTGCCAGGTGCAGATTGTAGGGCTGGAGGGCTGAACCGGTAATGCTGAGTCAACAGCGTTTGGACGCTTTTGAAGCCATGCTGGCCGCGGCGTTGGAGGAATACGATACGGTGCAGGGGAAAATGGAGCAGCTCAAATCCCAGGGACGGGAGCGCTCCGCCACCTTTCGCCAACTGATGGCCCAGAAGCTGACTTTACAGGCCATGCTGGCCCGATACCGGGCCTACGGCTTGCTGGACTGAAGGATTTTTCAATTACACTACGGAGGTTGATCTGAATGAAAGTACTCGTTGTGGGCGGCGGCGGCCGTGAGCACGCCATCTGCTGGAAGCTGGCCCAGTCCCCCAAAGTGACTGAGCTGTACTGCGCCCCGGGCAACGGCGGCATCTCCCAGGTGGCCACCTGTGTCCCCATCTCCGCCACGGATGTGGAGGGCATGGTACGCTGGGCCAAGGAGAACGCCATGGACTTTGTCATGGTGGCTCCGGACGATCCCCTGGCCCTTGGTATGGTGGACGCCCTGGAGGCCGCCGGTATCCGTGCCTTCGGCCCCCACAAAAATGCCGCCATCATCGAGGCCTCCAAGGCCTTCTCCAAGGAGCTGATGGCCAAATACCATATCCCCACCGCCAAATACCGCACCTTCACCGACGAGGCGGAGGCCCTGGCCTACATCGACCGGGAGGGCGCTCCCATCGTCATCAAGGCGGACGGCCTGGCCCTGGGCAAGGGCGTCACCGTGGCCGCCACCGTGGACGAGGCAAAGGCCGCCGTCCGGGACATGATGGAGGGGGGCAAGTTCGGCGCCTCCGGCTCCACCGTGGTCATCGAGGAGTGCATGGTGGGCCCTGAGGTCACTGTGCTGGCCTTCGCTGACGGCGAGACGGTGGTGCCCATGATGTCCTCTCAGGACCACAAGCGGGCCTATGACGGCAATCTGGGCCCCAACACCGGCGGTATGGGCGCCTTCTGTCCCTCCCCCAACTACACCCCGGAGATTGCAGACCAGTGCATGAAGGAGATCTTCCTCCCCACCATGGCCGCCATGAAGGCGGAGGGCCGGCCCTTCAAGGGCGTCATCTACTTCGGCCTGATGCTCACCGCCGACGGCCCCAAGGTGGTGGAGTACAATGCCCGGTTCGGCGATCCCGAGACTCAGCCTCTGCTGTCCATGCTGGACACCGACCTGATGGACATCTTTGAGGCCTGTGTGGACGGCACCCTGGATCAGCTGGACATCCAGTGGAAGCCCGGCGCGGCCTGCTGCCTAGTGCTGGCCTCCGGCGGCTATCCCCTCAGCTACCAGAAGGGCTATCCCATCCAGGGCCTGGAGCAGGTGCCCGAATGGGCCACCGTCTTCCACGCCGGCACCAAGCTGGTGGACGGCGTGTTCACCAACAACGGCGGCCGTGTTCTGGGCGTCACCGCCGTGGGCGCTGACCTGAAGGACGCCGTGGCCAAGGCCTACGAAGCCGCCAAGCCCATCCACTGGACGGATATGCATTTCCGCACCGACATCGGCAAGGTGTGGGTGGACTGATTTTCCCCTGAAAACCGCATCCCCGGCGGAGCATTTGCTCCGCCGGGGATTTTCTTGTGTCTGTCAGGCAATCAGGGCCGCTCTGGTTTTCGGGCCGACGATGCCGTCAACCGTCAGACCCTTGGTCTTCTGGTAAGCCCGCACCGCCTTGTCGGTCAGCGAACCGAAGATCCCGTCCACGGACAGATCCGCGCCCCGGGCGTTCAGAGCAGACTGAAGCCACTTCACGTCCTCACCCCGGGTTCCTTTGCACAGGTTCCGGGTGGGAACCGGATCGTCTTCCGTCTTTCCTGCCTGCCGGTGAACAGGGCTGACAAAAAGCTGATTTTTGTCCACATAGCCCCGGATACCGGAGACCTTGCCCTTGGAGCTGTACTGCCACAGCCAGGTCTCTCCGACTGCCAGGGTATGGGCCAGCTCTGTGGGCTGGCCGTTATCATTCCGGGCATACCGGGCCACCCAGAAGGGGCAGTCCTTCAATTCCTCCAGGTCAAAAAAGCTGGGGAGCTGGCCGTAGCTGCCGTAGATCAGGGGCTGGCCGCCCAGTGAGCGTACCTGCTCACAGAAGGCCCGGGCAGCGGCAGTACGCTTGGCCCTGCTCATCCCTTTGGTGCGGCCGGAGTAGAAGTCCTCCATGTCAAAGGCCACCCAGCCGTTGGCATGCTTTGCCCCTTCCAGGGCAGACCAGGCCCACCGGGCCTCCTCCCGGGCCTCCGCCTGGGTCAGAGCCTGGCTGTAGACATACACCCCCCAGGGCAGCTTCTGGGCCTCACAGCCCGCCCGATTGCACTCCAGCCGGCTGTCCCGGATCAGGCTGCCTGAGCTGCTGCCCCGGTATCCCACCCGAAGGATGGCCAGGTCTGTCTCCCGGGCGGCAGCGGCCCAGTCGATCTCTCCCTGATAGCGGGAGACGTCAATGGCGGTATAGCAGCCCATCAGCCCTCCGCCTCCCGGACTGCGTCCACCGCCTGCTGTACCGCCCCAGCCGCCTGACCGGCCGCGGCGGCGTCGATCCGCCCCTCGGTGAGGATGTAGGTCACCAGGCTACACAAGGCGGTAACTGCGCCGGAGACGGTGGTAATGGTGTCTCCATCCACCCCCAGGGCCAGGGCGGCCCCCAGAATGATGCCGGCCACGGCGGCCCACAGCTTGCGGCTGGCCAGCTTATTCAGTTGTTTTTTCATCAAGCTCCTCCTTCTCCCCGGATCTCCGGGGTATGCGGCAATTTCATCTCCCGTCCTCACTGCGCAGCCGCTCCGGTAGACACCCTCATGGTAGCAGTTTTTTCCTCCTTCAGCCATGCAAAATTCTAAATAACCCGCTATTTTTCAGAAATTTCTGTCTGTTTTTGTCTTTTTGCAGGAAAAAGGCAACCGGGGCATTTCCCTCTTGATTTTCCGCTGCGGCTGCTGTATATTATTTGTATACTTGTATTACAGATTTACAGTTTTCTTTAGGTAGAAAGGTGGTACAAACAATGGAGCTTCACAGCAGCAGAGAGCGACAGCTCTGGGCCCAGTTTGACGCCCTGCAGATGGGCACCGGCTGGGATGAGGAGGACATCGGCAAGCCTCAGATCCTGGTGGAGGACGCCTACGGCGACAGCCACCCCGGCAGCGCCCATTTGAACCAAATCAGCGAGCAGGTGGTCTACGGCGTCTACGAGAAGGGCGGAAAGCCTGGGCGCTTTCATGTGACTGACATCTGTGACGGCTGTGCCCAGGGACATGACGGCATGAATCTGGTGCTGGCCTCCCGGGAGGTCATCTGTGACATGGTGGAGATGCACGCCGGGTTTGTGCCCTGGGACGGCATGGTGCTCTCCTCCTCCTGTGACAAGTCAATTCCCGCCCATCTGAAGGCGGCAGCCCGGGTGGATATTCCCACCATCTTTGTCCCCGGGGGCAGCATGCGCCCCGGCCCCGACCAGACCACCTCTCTGGTGGCCGGGGATATCTCCCTCCGGCAGAAGCGGAAAAACGCCATCACTCCGGAGGAGATTCGGGACTACAAGCTGACCGGCTGCCCCTCGGTGGGGGCCTGCACCTTTATGGGCACCGCCAGCACCATGCAGTGCATGGCGGAGGCTCTGGGACTGGCCCTGCCGGGGAGCGCTCTGGTGCCCGCCACCATGCGGGATCTCCCCGCCATCGCCCGGGCGGCGGGGCGGAAGATTCTGGAGCTGGTGGAAAAGGATATTCGGCCCAGCCGCATTTTGACCCCTGCCGCCTTCCGCAACGCCATTGTGGTACACAGCGCCATCGGCGGCTCCACCAATGCCCTGCTCCACCTGCCGGCCATCGCCAAGGAGCTGGGGCTGGAGCTGGATCCGGAGCTGTTCAACGAGATCAACCGGCAGATTCCCCACATCGGAAACATTAACCCCAGCGGCCGGCACCTGACCGAGTCCTTCTGGTTCGCCGGGGGCATCCCCAAGGTCCAGTGGATGCTGCGGGAGCACCTGGATCTGGACGTGATGACGGTCACCGGCAAGACCCTGGGTGAAAACCTGGAGGAGCTGGCCTCCGGGGGCTTTTTCCGGCGCAATGAGGGGTATCTCCACAACTACGGCCTCACCCCGGAGCAGGTCATCACCCCAGTGGAGACCACCCGGGAGATGGGCTCCATCGCCGTGCTCAAGGGCTCCCTGGCCCCGGAGGGAGCAGTGGTCAAATACTCCGCCTGTGAGGAGAGCATGCGGGCTCACACCGGCCGGGCGGTGGTCTTTGACTGCGAGGAGGACGCCCACGCCGCCGTGGTGGAGGGGCGAATCCAGCCGGGTGAGATCATGGTGATTCGCTACGAGGGCCCCCGGGGCAGCGGCATGCCCGAGATGCTGATGACCACCGAGGCCATCGTCTGCGACCACAAGCTCAACGGCAAGGTGTCCCTCATCACGGACGGCCGGTTTTCCGGGGCCACCCGGGGCGCCGCCATCGGCCACGTCTCCCCGGAGGCGGCGGCGGGCGGGCCCATCGCCTACATCGAGACAGGGGACATCCTCTCCTACGACATCGCCGCCAGGAGGATTGACATCGTGGGCATCGCCGGGAGGCGGCTTTCCCCGGAGGAAATCAACCGCATTCTGGCAGAGCGAAAAGCGAGCAAGCCGCTGAAAACCAGAACCTACAAGGGCGTTTTGAAACGCTACACCGCCCTGGCGGACTCCGCCATGAAGGGCGCAGGCTATTGAGAGGAGCAGAGAGATGAACGCAAGCTATATCACCCCCGCCGTCACCATATTCCATCCGGACGGCAGCATCAACCTGGAAGAGACCGGCAGGGTCTATGAGCACCTGATTCAGGGGCAGGTGGACGGCATCCTCCTGCTGGGCAGCATCGGCGAGTTTTTCGCCCCCACCCTGGAGCAGAAAAAGGAGTTGATCCGCTTCGCCCTCCGGAAGATCAACCACCGGGTGCCGGTGCTGGTGGGCACCACCAGCATGGTGTTTGATGAGATCATTCAGCTCTCCCGCTTCGCCGGAGAGGAGGGGGCGGACGGCGTCATCATCCTGCCCCCCTACTATTTCCCCCTCAGCGAGGCCAGCATTGAGGAATACTACGGGCGAATCGCCCAGCTGCTGCCGGAGCAGAGCATCTACCTCTACAACTTCCCTGACCGGACCGGCTACGACGTCACTCCCCAAGTGACCTTGCATCTGGCAGAGAAATACGCTAATATAAAGGGGTACAAGGACACCCAGGCCGGCATGGATCACACCCGGGAGCTGATCAAGCGGATCAAGCCGGTTCGCCCGGATTTTGAGATCTACTCCGGCTTTGACGACAACTTCGCCCACAACGTCCTCTCCGGCGGCGACGGCTGCATTGCGGGTCTTTCCAACCTGGCGCCCGAGGTCACCCACGGCTGGGCAGAGGCCCTCCGCCGGGAAGATCTGGCCGCCGTACAGGTTGGGCAGCAGAAGATTGACCTGCTCATGGAGATCTATCAGGTGGGCAAGCCCTTTGTGCCCTACATCAAGGCCGCCATGGAGGAGCGGGGCATCATCGCTCACGCGTCTTCCTCCTTCCCCTTCCCCCAGGTGATGGACGGGGATCGGGAGAAAATCCGCAGGATTCTGGAAAAGGCGGGTTTTTGATTACTCATAGACGGAAAAGGAGCTGCACCGATGGCGATTCAGAAGATTTCCAAGGCCCGCATCAGCGACCAGGTCTATCAGCAGATGCAGGATCAGATCGTCAACGGCGACTGGAGGCCGGGAGACCGGATTCCCTCGGAAAACGAGCTGGCGGAGCAGTTCGGCGTCAGCCGGGTGACGGTGCGAAACGCCCTGCAAAAGCTGGCCGCCCTGGGCCTCATTGAGACCCGGCTGGGAGACGGCTCCTATGTCTGCCAGCCGGAGGCCAGGGCCATGCTCCAGCCCCTGGTGCCCGCTGCCTTTCTCACCGACAACAGTCTGGGGGAGATTTTGCAGTTTCGCCGGATGATCGAGGGGCCGGTCTGCGGGGAGGCCTGCCGTCAGGCGGGGCCGGAGGCGGTACAGGCCCTCTCCGGCCTTTATCAGGAGATGGCGGACAACCGTGCCGATCTCAGGCGGTTTGCCGACTGTGACTACCGGTTTCACCTGGAGATGGCCCGGCTCACCGGCAACTCCATCCTCATTGAGATGTACCATATTGTCCAGGAAGTGATGAAGAGCTCCTTTGACCGGGTGGTGTTGGCCCGGGGCAGCAAGGCGGGGCTGTATTATCACGGACGGATTCTGGAGGCCTTTTCCGCCGGAGATGCCCATCGGGCCCAAGTGGAGATGCAGGCCCATATGAACGACCTGTACGAGAGCTATCTGAGAGATTTTAAGTAAAGCGTAAAGGAGAATATTGTCATGGCAACCATTCACAACCCGATTCTGCGTGGTTTTAATCCTGACCCCTCCATTCTGCGGGTGGGCGATGACTATTATATCGCCACCTCCACCTTTGAGTGGTTCCCCGGCGTTCAGATTCACCACTCCAAAGATCTGGTGCACTGGGAACTGGTCTCTCATCCCCTGGATCGGGTGAGCCAGCTGAATATGCTGGGCGTGGACGACTCCTGCGGCGTCTGGGCCCCCTGCCTGAGCTACGACAAGGGCACCTTCTATCTGATCTTCACCAATGTCCACTCCTTCCTGGGCATGTTCAAGGATACCCCCAACTACCTGGTCACCGCCAAGGATATCCGGGGCCCCTGGTCTGAGCCGATTTATCTGAATTCCAGCGGCTTTGACCCCTCCCTCTTCCACGATCCCAACGGCAAAAAGTATCTGGTCAATATGCTGGACGACTACCGCACCTATCAGACCGGCTTTGGCGGCATTGTTCTGCAGGAGTATTCCGAAGCTGAGGGCAAGCTGGTGGGTGAGCGGATCAACATCTTCCGGGGCACCTCCAGCGGCGGTGTAGAGGGGCCCCACCTGTACTGGCATGACGGCTACTACTACCTGATGACTGCCGAGGGGGAGACGGGCTACGGCCACGCCGTCACGCTGGCCCGCAGCCGCTCCATTACCGGCCCCTACGAGACAGATCCCATGCTGCACACCCTGACAACCCGCCATCTGGAAGGCTACGGACTTCAGAAGGCGGGGCACGGCAGCCTGATTCAGGCCGCCAACGGCAGATGGTACATCGCCCACCTCTGCGGCCGGCCCCTTGGCGAGCACAAGCGCTGCATTCTGGGCCGCGAGACCTCCCTGCAGGAAGTCATCTGGGTAGACGGCTGGCTGCGGGCCGCGGACGGCACCAACCGTCCCGCCCTGACGGTGGAGATTCCCGATGTGGAGGGCGCTCAGAACGGCAACGACCTGCATGAGGACTTTGACGGCGAAGCCTGGAGCATCCATCTCCAGAGCCTGCGGGCGCCCCTGGTCGAGCGGGCCTCTCTGACCCAGCGACCCGGCTGGCTGCGGCTGTATGGCGCAGAGTGCCCCAGCTCCAAGTTCTATCAGTCCCTGCTGGCCCGCCGGCAGCAGAGCTTTACCTGCGAGGCGAACACCAAGCTGGAGTTTGACCCCCGGCATTATCAGCACCTGGCAGGCTTGACCTACTATTACAATACCCAGTGCTACTATTACGCCTATGTGACCCGGGACGAGCTGCTGGGCAGAGTCGTCAGCCTGATGGCCTGTGATTACAAGGTTGGCTCCATGCCCATCGGCGCAGGGGTTCAGATCCCGGCGGAGGGCGCTGTCTGGCTGAGGCTGAATGTGGACGGCGAAAAGGCCTGGTTCTCCTACTCTCTGGACGGAACGCATTACGACCGGCTGGGCCCTGTGCTGGACGCCACCATTCTCTCTGACGACTATTTCCAGGAGAAGGGCCACTGCATGTTTACCGGCGCCTTCATCGGCATCGCCTGCCAGGATCTGGCCGGGGACGGCTGCCACGCGGACTTTGACTTCTTTGACTACCGGGAGCTTGAGGCGTAAGCCGCTCGCCTCGATATCCTCATTCCTGATGTACAAACCCGCCGCAGAGCTGCTTCTGCGGCGGGTTTGCTGTCTTTCTCCGTCTGTTCGGCAAACCCACGCTTTACGGAACTGGGAAAATGCGGTATGATAAAGGACAAGCATAAAACTTTCCCGCTTTTGGGAAAAGGGGTGGAAACAATGACCCGGATCGCAGTTGTGGAGGACGACAGCGCCTACCGCCGGCAGCTGAGGGAATACCTCCAGCGCTATGAGCGGGAGTCCGGCGAAGCGCTGAGTGTGACCGAGTTCTCCGACGGACTGGAGATTGCGGAGCACTACAGCAGCTCCTTCGACATCATCTTTATGGACATTCAGATGAGCCATCTGGACGGGATGCAGACCGCCCAGCGCATCCGCGCCCAGGACAAGACGGTCATCATCATCTTTATCACCAACCTGGCCCAATTCGCCCTCCAGGGCTACAAGGTGGAGGCCCTGGATTACGTGCTCAAGCCCATCCAGTATTTCGCTTTCTCCCAGGTGCTGCAGAAGGCGGTCAAAAAGGTGCGGGAGAGCTCCGCCTTTTTCCTGCATCTGGTACAGGAGAGCCGGATGCTGCGGCTGGACGCATCAAAGATCAGCTACTTGGAGAGCCAGGGCCACAATGTGGTCTATCACACCGACGAGGGGATCTATCTGGAGCGCAACTCGCTGAAAAATCTGGAGCAGAAGCTGGAGGGGCGGCACTTCTCCCGCTGCAACAACTGCTATCTGGTCAATCTGGCCCGGGTAGAAAAGGTGGATCAGAATCTGGTCACCGTCTCAGGTGAGGTGCTGCAGATCAGCCGGCCCAAGCGCAAGAGCTTTATGGAGGCTCTGGCCGCCTATGTGGGAGGGGAATGAGCATGGGCGTCATTCAGGATATTCCCAAATTTTACACCGCCCTGGCGGAGTGGCTGGCCTGTGTGGGCTTTGTGCTCATTCTGCCCAAGCGCTACGGGAAGGGGGAGACTGCCGGGCTGATGGCCGCCTTCTTCGTGCTGCTGTGCGTCATCCAGTTCATCATCGGCGTTGTGCCGGTGGCCATCTGGATCCCCTGCATGGCGGTGGCGCTGGCCGTCATGTACGGCATGCTGCTGCTCTGCTGCCGGATTCCCCCCGCAGACGCCGGCTTCTACTGGGCCATCGCCTTTATCTTTGCCGAGTTTATCGCCTCCCTGGACTGGCAGCTCTACTCCTTCTTCTCCCAGAGCGTGGCGGACAGCTACCTCTTTCAGGCCCTCTTTCTGCTGCTGTTCTACGGCGGCCCCTTTTTGATCTTCTTCCGGATGGAATACCGCCAGTCGGAGAAGCTGCAGACCCTCCAGGTGACCAAACGGGAGATGATCTCCGCCGCCACCGTCGCCATCGGCGCCTTTCTCATCAGCAATATCAGCTATGTCAGCAGTGAGACCCCCTTCAGCGGCCGGATGAGCATGGAGATCTTCTACATCCGCACCCTGGTGGATCTGGCCGGGCTGATCATGCTCATCGGCCTTCAGGATCGCTGGCAGGAGCTCCAGGCCCGCAAGGAGGTGGACGCCATCAACGGACTGCTCCAGCGGCAATACGAGCAGTACCGCCTGTCCCGGGAGAATATGGAGGTCATCAACCGGAAGTACCACGACCTGAAGCACCAGATCGGCGTCATCCGCATGGAGCCGGACGCCGCCCGTCGGGAGGAGTATCTGGCCCAGCTGGAGTCGGGGATGCAGAGCCTGGGCACCGTCCACCAGACCGGCAATTCCGTCCTGGACACCATTCTATCCGGCAAGCAGCTCTACTGCAGCCAGCATGGGATCACCATGACGGTGGTGGCCGATGGGGCGCAGCTGGACTTTATGGGAGTCATGGACATCTGCAGCATCTTCGGCAACGCCCTGGATAACGCCATTGAGAGCGTGGAAAAGCTGGCCGATCCGGAAAAGCGGCTGATCCGGGTGGCGGTGTTCTGTCAGAACGACTTTCTGATGATCCGGGTGGAGAACTACTGCGAATCCCACCTGGAGCTGGTGGAGGGGGAGTATCAAACCACCAAGGGGGACAAGGACTATCACGGCTACGGCATCAAGAGCATCCGCTATGTCTCCGAAAAATACGGCGGCTCGGTTTCGGTACGGGTGGAGGACGGCTGGTTCCATCTGCGGGTGCTGATCCCGCTCCCCCAATGCGAAAAATGCGTTGACAGGTAATTGACAGAGCGGCAAGCCCTCCGGCCTGCCGCTCTGTTTTGTCATTTTGCACCATGAACGACATGCGATTCAGGAGGAAATCATGCAGAATACAAGTTATGTCGCTGTGGAGACAGGTTATGCCAAAACTGCCCAAAAAAATATTTCTGATGCTATACTCAGTTCATCAAAAGTGCACTGTGCACCAGACAGGAGGTGAACAACATGAAACAGCAAGCCTTGAACCCCTATCTCCCCTCCTGGGAGTACATTCCGGACGGCGAGCCCCATGTCTTTGGTGACCGCGTCTACGTCTATGGCTCTCACGACCGGTTCAACGCCCCCATCTTCTGCGTCAATGACTACGTCTGCTGGTCGGCGCCGGTGGAGGATCTGTCTGACTGGCGGTTGGAGGGGGTCATCTTCCGCAAGAACCAGGATCCCAAAAACAAGCTGGGCCTCCGGCTGCTCTTCGCTCCGGACGTCTGTCAGGGGCCGGACGGGCGGTACTATCTCTATTACGCCTTCGACTTTATGGGCGTCATGGGCGTCGCCGTCTGCGACACGCCGGCGGGACAGTATCAGTTCCTGGGCCACGTCCACTACCCGGACGGCACCGTCTGGGGACGGCGGAAGGGAGATCAGTTTCCCTTCGACCCCGGCGTGCTGGCGGACGATGACGGGCGGATCTGGCTCTACTCCGGCTTCTACATCCCCACCCCGGCCATTGTCACCGGCGGCAAACAGCTGCGCAACGACGGCGGCGTGGTGGTGGAGCTGGAGCAGGACATGATGACCATCAAGGCGGAGCCCAAGCTGCTCTTCCCCAAGGAGGGGCCCGGCTCCTTCCCCAACCACGAGTTCTTCGAGGCCAGCTCCATCCGGAAGGACGGAGACACCTATCTCTTCGTCTACTCCTCCCGGCACAACCATGAGCTGTGCTACGCCACCAGCAAGCGGCCCGACGGCGGCTTTGTCTTTGGCGGTACCCTGGTCAGCCAGGGAGACCTCTTCCTGGAGGGCAATGAGGACGAGCGGCAGGCGAAAAACTACCTGGGCAACACCCACGGGGGACTGCTCCACATCGGAGACGACTGGTACATCTTCTACCACCGGCAGACCAACCGGCACTCCTATTCCCGGCAGGCCTGTGCCGAAAAGCTGGAGCGGAACCCGGACGGCAGCTTCCGTCAGGCGGAGGTGACCAGCTGCGGCCTCAACGGCGGGCCCCTCAAGGGTCTGGGCCGGTACGAGGCCCGGATCGCCTGCAACCTGTGGTCGAAGGACGGCGTGGGCCGGTACGATGGCAAAAACCCCCGCAAAGAACTGGCCGCCCACCCCTACTTCACCCAGTCCGGCAAGGATCGGGAGGAAAACGGAGACCAGTACATCGCCAACATGAGAGACTGCTCCGTGGCTGGCTTCAAGTACTTCCAGATGGGCGAGGCCAGCCGGATTGCCGTGGAGGTCCGGGGCAGCGGAGCGGGCACCGTGGAGGTATCCGATACGCCGGATTTCGGGCGGCTGTGCGCCTGCATTCCGGTAAAGCCGGAGGGACGCGTCCAGACGGCGGACGCTCCGCTCCAGATTGAGCCGGGCAAGCGGGCCCTCTATTTCCGGTTCCGGGGAGAGGGTGCTGTGGACTTTATTGCATTCAAGTTAGAAACATAGTCGTATATGAGGAGGATTCATATGAAAGGTGCTAAAAAAATGGGGAAAGGCAAGAAAGCTTGCCTTATTACAGTCGGTATTTTAGCTGTAATTATTGTTTTCCTGTTGCTGTATGGTTTTGTATTTACGAATACCGGCCATTGGCTGCTGGCTAAGTTTACACCTGACACTGAGGAAAAAGTTGCTTCTTTTACCTCCGCTACTGACACAACCCGTGCTATTGCAGATGAGGGCATTGTCTTGGTTCAGAACAATGATGATCTGCTTCCTCTGACCACCTCTTCCGAGGACAAGAAGGGCATCAATGTTTTCGGCACTCGTGCTATTCAGCTGGTCTACAACGCAGGCGGTTCCGCCGCTTCTGACGTCAGCTTTTGCACCAAGCTGGCTGACGCTCTGACCGGCAGTGAAGGCAACTTTGTCCTAAACGATGATCTGCTGTATCTGCACTACAACTACTTTAAGGACGGAAAGATCTCCATTAAAGAGACGAAAGCTCCGACCAACACCAGTGACTCCAATATCATCGAAACCGGCTACAATAACCTGATTCTGCCTGAGGTTCCTGCTGAGGCCTATACCGATACCAGCTTCTATGATGATGGTCGCACTATTCTGGAGCATGCCAAGGATTTCTCCGATGTGGCTATGATTGTTTTGGGCCGTGGCGCCGGCGAGTTGTTCGACTATACCCCCGATCAGCTGAAGCTGCAGTCCGACGAGCGGGCTATGGTGGAAGCCGTCTGCTCCACCTTCGACAACGTTATCTTGGTCATCAACTCCGGCAACACTTTGGAGATGGACTTCCTGGAAGAATTCCCTCAGATTAAAAGCGTTCTGTGGATTGGCTATCCCGGTCAGGATGGTGTTACCTCTCTGGCTCGTATCCTGAACGGTACCGTGAATCCTTCCGGCCATCTGGTGGACACCTGGCTGAAGGACAATCTGGCAAATCCTGCCGCTATGAATTATATCGAGGTTATGCCTGATGGTTCTTGGGGTGAGCACAGTGACACATCCGCAAGCGCAAACTCCCGCGACAGCTATCACTATGAAGGCGCTCCTGATGGACAGGGCTACTTCGCACAGTATGCTGAAGGCATTTATGTGGGTTACAAATACTACGAGACCCGCGATGACGTCGATGCAAGCTATGACTATGATGCCGCTGTGGCTTTCCCGTTCGGCCACGGCCTGTCCTACACCACGTTTGATAAGAGCATCATTGAGATGACCGAGGAAGACGGTACAATCACTGTCCGCGTGGCCGTGATGAATACTGGCGACGTGGCCGGCAAGGATGTTCTGCAGATTTATTACAATCCTCCTTACACCGGCGCAATTGAGAAGCCCACTGTCAATCTGGTAACCTTCAAGAAGACGAATGAAATTGCTCCCGGTGATACTGAGATTTATTCTATCCAGTTCGATGTGGAAGACATGGCCTCCTATGACGCTGAGACCAACAAGGCCTATGTACTGGAGAAGGGCGACTATGAGATTATGCTCTGCAATAACTCTCAC
>CAMELY010000022.1 GCA_945926565.1 uncultured Clostridia bacterium
ACACGGGGCCAACACGGTGCTGGAGGCCACCCTGGCCCACAGCCTGAACAGCCGGAATGTCCCCACCCTGGTGGTGGAGATGGGAGTGGGCATGCGCCTGACCCCGTCCTACGGCGACCAGCTCACCCAGGGCATCTTCCGGCTCATGGCGGAGCTGGGCATCTGGACCGGGCCGGTACCCGAGGTGCGGACGCCGGTGATCTCCGAGGAGGGGGACGCCGTCTGCTACCTCAACGCCCCGGTCTCCGGCATCTTTCTCAAAGAGAATACCCATGGGACCGTGCTGAAAGCGGGAGACCGGATCGGCTCCATCCTCAACCCGCTCACCGGCGAGATTCTCTGCCTGGTCACCGCTCCGGCGGACGGCTTGCTCTTCACCATCCGGGAGTACCCGGTGGTGGACGAGGGATCCCTGCTGGCTCGGATCCGGAAGGAGGCTGTGTGACATGAGACAGAGCGTCATCTATGAGATTCCCTCCCTCTACCGGGAGAATTTCCGCATCCACGGCTACACCTTCGGCCAGGGAGAGAAGGCCCTGTGCGTGGTGGGCAGCCTCCGGGGCAACGAGTACCAGCAGATCTACACCTGCTCCCAGCTGGTCAAGGCCCTGAAGCGGGCGGAGCAGCGGGGGGAGCTGTGCCCCGGCAAGGAGATTCTGGTGCTGCCCTCCCTGAACCCCTACTCCATGAATGTGGGAAAGCGGTTCTGGCCCACCGACAACACCGACATCAACCGGATGTTCCCCGGCTATGACCAGGGGGAGACCACCCAGCGGATTGCCGACGGGGTGTTTCGTCAGATCTCCCAGTATGAAAACGGCATCCAGCTGGCCTCCTTCTATATGCCCGGCCAGTTTTTGCCCCATGTGCGGATGATGCGCACCGGCTTTGAAAATGTGGAAAAGGCGAAAGAATTTGGCCTGCCCCACATCATCCTCCGGGACCCCCGGCCCTATGACACCACCACCCTGAACTACAACTGGCAGATCTGGAATACCAACGCCTACAGCATCTACACCACTACCACCGCCTCCATTGACGAGGCCAGCGCCGACCTGGCCGTCCGGGCGATGCTCCGATTCCTGGCCCGGGAGGGGGTACTGGATCATCCGGTGGGGGGCGGCTGTCTGTCCCAGGTGTGGGAGGACAGCGCCCTGGCCTCGGTGCGGCCCCGCTACGCGGGCATCTTCCGGCCCCTGTGCAAGCCGGGGGATCGGATCACCGCCGGCGACCCCCTGGCGGAAATTCTGGATCCCGGGGAGGGCAGCGCCCTGGAGCGGCTGCTGGCCCCCTGCGACGGCGTGGTCTTTTTCCTCCACAGCGATCCCATGACCTATGCCAATACGGCGGTGGTAAAGCTGCTGCCGGAACGGTATTGACAGCGACAGCCCATAAAAACTGCGCCGCCCGAAAAGCCGGGCGGCGCTCTTGTCTATCTATCGAATTTTCTCAGGCCTCTTCTTTTTCCGCCTCTCCCCGGGCGGCCTTTTCCTCGGCCAGCTCAGAGAGGTACTTATACACCGTATACCGGGACACGCCCAGTCGCTGGGAGACAAAGGGCACCGACTTCCGGAAGGAGAAGGCCTCCTTCTGATCCAGCAGGGCGATGATCTTCATCCGATCCACCTTGTTCAATGCGGAGACCGGCTTGCCCACGGCGGCCAGGCACTCGTCAAAGACCTCTCCCAGACGGTTGTCCCCGCTGTGCCACATGGCGGATTTCAGGTCGGCATCGGCACTCATCAAGTCCACCAGAATCCGGTTGGCGTAGACCAG
Organism: uncultured Clostridia bacterium; assembly: GCA_945926565.1. Lineage (GTDB taxonomy): Bacteria > Bacillota > Clostridia > Oscillospirales > Oscillospiraceae > Onthomonas. Next base: position 1,777 of record CAMELY010000022.1, read on the forward strand.
GGAGGAATAGTCAAAGTTGATGCCCAGGGCCAGATTGTAGTCCTCCCCGATCATGTGGAAGGTGGAGCTTTTGATCTGCTGACCGGAGGGAGTGGTGGCGTAGAGGTTGACAAAGTCGGTCTTCAGCCCCTCTTCGCTGAGCTGGGTGTCATTGCCCAGGATATCCATGGTGGAGCCCACCGTCCGGCCGGAGACGTGGCCGTTGTAGATTGCGAGAATCGGGTGGCTGGGAATACTCATGTCATGAACCAATGTCTCGCAGGAGGAGCCGAAGGTCTCTGCAATGCCCTTGGCGGTCCGATCCAAAAATTCAAACGCTTCTTCCCGGTTCATGGCGGTCTCTCCTCTTCCCGCAAGATTTAATACATTTATTATAAAAGAATCGACCAGCCGATGTCAAGGGAAGGGGGTAAACTGCCTTAGGTTTTGGGGTAAAGTTCGTTAAAAAGTGACAAAACGCAGTCCAACGTGTGCTGGACAGTGTGCGGGTTGCCGAAGACGGAAAATGCCCGGGCGGACAGGGAGCGCTTCCAGTCTGCCCGGGCTGCAGATGGCTTTAACGGCCCACGGAAAAGGCCTCAAGCCCCGGCCAGCAGGCCTGCTCTCCCAGGGCCTCCTCGATGCGCAGCAGCTGGTTGTATTTGGCCACCCGGTCGGTGCGGCTGGGGGCGCCGGTTTTAATCTGTCCGGCATTGACCGCCACCGCCAGGTCGGCGATGGTGGTATCTTCCGTCTCTCCGGAGCGGTGGGAGAGCACCGCCGTATACCCCGCCCGGTGGGCCAGGGCCACCGTCTCCAGCGTCTCGGTGAGGGTGCCGATCTGGTTGACCTTGATGAGGATGGCATTGGCCACCCCCTCCTCAATGCCCCGGCTGAGCCGGGCAGCGTTGGTGACGAACAGGTCGTCTCCCACCAGCTGCACCCGATCCCCCAGGGACTGGGTCAGCTGCCGCCAGCCCTCCCAGTCGTTCTCTCCCATGCCGTCCTCCAAGGAGAGGATGGGGTACCGGTCGACCAGCGTCTCCCAGCGTCCCACCATCTCCTCCCGGGTCAGGCGGAGGCCGGACTTGGGCAGATGGTATTCTCCCGTCTTGCCGTCGTACCACTCGGAGGCGGCGGCGTCCAGAGCGATGCGGAAGTCCTTGCCCGGCTGATAGCCGCTCTCCCGCACCGCCTCCAGAATGGCGTCCAGGGCTGCCTCATCCCGGGCCAGGTTGGGGGCGTAGCCGCCCTCGTCTCCCACCCCGGCGGCGGGGGTGCCCGACTGGGCCAGCACCTTTTTCAGCGCGTGGAACACCTCGGTGCACCGGCGCAGGCCGTCGGCAAAGCTGGGGGCGGAGACCGGGATGATCATAAACTCCTGAATGTCCACATTGTTGGCTGCGTGGGCGCCGCCGTTTAAAATGTTCATCATGGGTACCGGCAAAGTATCGGCCTTCACCCCGCCCAGATACCGGTACAGCGGCAGCCCCAAAGCCTCCGCCGCCGCCCGGGCGCAGGCCAGGGAGACGGCCAGAATGGCGTTGGCCCCCAGCCGGGCCTTGTTCTCGGTGCCGTCCAGGGCCAGCATGATCTGATCCAGCCCCGCCTGATCCAGCACATTCCGGCCCTCCAGGGCGGGGGCGATGACCGTGTCGATGTGCTCCACCGCCTGGCGCACTCCCTTGCCGCCGTAGCGGTTGGGATCCCCGTCCCGGAGCTCCCGGGCCTCATACTGGCCGGTGGAGGCCCCGGAGGGCACCGACGCCCGGCCCAGTGTCCCCTCCTCCAGCAGCACCTCCGCCTCCACCGTGGGGTTGCCCCGGGAGTCCAGAATCTCCCGGCCCCGCACCGCTGTAATTTCAATCGATTCCCACATTGCCATCGGCTCCTTTCCAAAATCAGTACAGGAAAAGGATGGGCAGATGGAAGGAAAAATATGCGGGGCACCCCCTCATCCGTCACCGCCGCCCAATGAGGCGGCGGCGCCACCTTCCCCCGGAGGGGGAAGGCTTGGGGCGCTAAAGTCTTTCGTCTTTGCGTCTTTTCCGAACGATGCACCAAAAAAGGATCCCTCTCCGAGGGAGCTGTCGCCGCAAGGCGACTGAGGGAGCGCCCCCGGCGCAAGCCATAGCGATCCACATTGTTTGTCGATAGCGGAAAGATTTTCTTTGTTCGACTGACTCTGGCAACCGTCGAAAGCCGGCGCAGGGGCGCACTCCCTCCGTCACGGCTTCGCCGTGCCACCTGAAGGTGATTGCCCCGCAGGGGCAAGAGAAGCCGGCCTGGGCCGCCCTCAGAGAGGGAGGCTTGGGCTGCTGCATTGCTTCAGACTGGCAGGTCATCACCCCCCAGCTCCCTCTCCGAGGGAGCTGTCGCCGCAAGGCGACTGAGGGAGCGCCCCCGGCGCAAGCCATTGTGCTCCACATTGTTTGTTGATCGCAGAAAGCTGTTCTCTGTTCGGCCAACTCAGGCAAAGGCTGAAAGCCGGCGCAGGGGCGCACTTCCTCCGTCACGGCTTCGCCGTGCCATCTCCCTCGGAGAGGGAGGCAGGGGCGTTTCCGGCCGCCTGTACAAAACCGCCCCCAACTCCAGCAGGAGCCGGGGGCGGCGCTCATTTCAGCGGAATCTCTCCGTTTTTCTTTTCATACGCCTCAATACAGTCACGGATGAGAATGAGAATCTGACTGTTGGCCGATCTGCCCTCATAGTCTGCCACCACATGGAGCTTGTGGAGCATCTGCTCGTCAATTCGAATGGATAAGCTCTTGGTCGCCATAATAAACCCTCACAGTGCAGTTATTCTGTGTTCATTTTAGGTTTACTATGTGTTATCATGTTTAGATTAGATATAATATATATCTAAAATATATCCATTAGGTGATAAATATGAAAGTCGCCGTCATTGGCTCCAGAACCATCCATGCCATTCCCCTGGAAGCCTATCTGCCGCCAGATACCACAGAGCTGGTATCCGGCGGGGCCAAGGGCGTGGATCAGTGTGCCGAAACCTATGCTGCCGCCCACCAAATCAAGCTCACCGTATTCTTGCCGGACTATGCCCGTTATCGCAGAGGCGCACCTCTGCGCCGCAACCGTCAGATTGTGGATTACAGCGACCTGGTGCTGGCCTTCTGGGATGGCAGCTCCCGGGGTACCGGCTATACAGTGAACTACTGCCGAACAGTAGGCAAAGCGGTACAGGTTATTCTGCTTTGACACAAAACCGCCCCCAGCTCCACACGGAGCCGGGGGCAGCATTCATTTCAGCGATTCACTTGTACCGGAAGCTCAGTCGTCAATCAGGCTGACGCCGTCCATCTCCACAGGCTTCTCCAGGCCCATGAGATCCAGCATGGTGGGGGCGATGTCGCACAGGCGGCCGTCCTTCAGCTTGACGTCGGCGCCCACGATGCAGAAGGGCACCAGGTTGGTGGTGTGAGCGGTCATGGGAGAGACGCCGTCGGCCTGGAGCATCTGCTCGCAGTTGCCGTGGTCGGCGGTGATCAGGGTGACGCCGCCCATCTTGCGGGTGGCATCCACCACCTGGCCCACGCAGCGGTCCACCGTCTCCACGGCGATCTCAGCCGCGCTGAGGACGCCGGTGTGGCCCACCATGTCGCCGTTGGCGAAGTTGAGGATGATGACGTCGTACTTGCCGCTCTCGATGCGCTCCACACAGGCGGCGGCCACCTCGTTGGCGGACATATCCGGCTTCAGGTCATAGGTGGCGACCTTGGGGGAGGGGATCAGGCAGCGGTCCTCGCCGGGGAAGACCTTCTCCACGCCGCCGTTAAAGAAGAAGGTGACGTGGGCGTACTTCTCGGTCTCGGCAATCCGCAGCTGGGTCAGGCCCAGGTCGGAGATATACTCGCCGAAGATCTTGGTCAGCTTCTGCTTGGGGAAGGCGACCTCCACATTGGGCATGGTGGCGTCATAGGAGGTGGTGCACACATAGTTGACGTGGAAGAAGCCCTTGCGGCGCTCAAAGCCCTTGAACGCGGGATCCACAAAGGTGCGCGTGATCTCCCGGGCCCGGTCAGGCCGGAAGTTCATGAAGATGATGGAGTCGCCCTCGCCGATCTCGGCGTTCTCGGCGGTGATGACGGGCACCACGAACTCGTCGGTGACGCCGGCGTCATAGCTGGCCTGCATGGCGCCCACAGGGTCGTCGATGAAGCGGGCCTCGCTCTCGCCGTAGACCATGGCTTTGTAGCTCTTCTCCACACGGTCCCAGTTGGTGTCCCGGTCCATGGCATAGTACCGGCCGGAGATGGTGGCGATCTTGGCGCCGTACTGGTCGCAGGTCTCCTTCATCTGGGCCACATAGCCCTTGCCGGAGGTGGGGGGCACGTCACGGCCGTCCATAAAGCAGTGGACAAAGACCTTTTCACAGCCCAGCTCCCGGGCCATTTTGACGGCGGCCTGGATGTGGGTGATGTGGGAGTGGACGCCGCCGTCGGACATGAGGCCGTAGATGTGGACAGCCTTGCCCGCCTCCTTGGCGGCCAGCATGGCCTTCTTGTAGGCGGGGTTCTCGAAGAAGCTGCCGTCCTGGATGGCCTTGGTGATCTTGGGCAGATCCTGGAACACCACACGGCCGGCGCCGATGTTGGTGTGGCCCACCTCGCTGTTGCCCATCTGGCCGTCAGGCAGACCCACATCCATGCCGGAGGCGGAGAGACGGCTGGTGGGATTCTCGGCAAACAGCTTGTCCAGCACAGGGGTGGGGGCCAGCCGGAAGGCGTTGCCCTCGGTCTGGGCGCTCAGGCCCATGCCATCCATAATAATCAGAGTAGTAGGTGTTTTCATGACGTTCCTCTTTCTAAGCAAAGCGTACACAGGAACGGGAGATCCCGTTCCTGCGCTTGTGCATCAGAATTACTCCTGATTGGCCGCGTTGATGATGGTGGTGAAGGCGCCGGGCTTCAGGGCGGCGCCGCCGATCAGGCCGCCGTCGATATCGGGCTGAGCCAGCAGCTCATAGGCGTTCTTGTCGTTCATGGAGCCGCCGTACAGGATGGTCACGCTGCGGGCCACCCGGGCGCCGTACAGCTTGCGGATGACGGTACGGATCTCGCAGTTGACCTCGTTGGCCTGCTCGGGGGTGGCGGTGCGGCCGGTGCCGATGGCCCACACGGGCTCATAGGCGATGACCACATGGCGCATCTTCTCGGCGGGGATGCCGGCCAGAGCGGTCTTGACCTGGAGGTCGATCAGCTCCTTGGTGATGCCCAGCTCACGCTGCTCCAGGCTCTCGCCCACGCAGATGATGGGATACAGGCCGGCCTCGATGGCGGCCTTGGCCTTCTTGTTGACAATGATATCGTCGTCGTTCCAGTACTGGCGGCGCTCGGAGTGGCCGATGATGACGTACTTGACGCCCAGATCCTTCAGCATGGCGGCAGAGACCTCGCCGGTGTAGGCGCCGGAGGCCTCGAAGTGCAGGTTCTCAGCACCCACCTGGACGCGGCAGTCCTTGAAGGCCTTCTGGGCGGCGGGGATGTTGATGAAGGGAGCGCAGATCAGAATGTCGCACCACTTGGCCTTGGGCAGCATGGTCTTCAGCTCGTCGGCAAAGGCCTTGGTCTCGGAAGCGGTCTTGTTCATCTTCCAGTTGCCGGCAATCAAAGTCTTACGATATCTTCTGTTCATGACAATAACCTCTTTCTATTTTCAATGCCCGTCAGGACATAGATTTACAAAGTAAGAGCCGGGACACCGGACGCAAAACAGACCGGAATCTCGGTTAAAACTGGCAAACAAAGCACTTTTGAACGCTGTTTGTCAGGGCGTCCCCCGCCCGGCCGGGCCGGGCGGGGAGACGGAAACGGTAAAACAGGGAGGGGTACGCCGATTACTTATCCAGCAGTGCGGCCACGCCGGGCAGCTCCTTGCCCTCCATGAACTCCAGGGAGGCGCCGCCGCCGGTGGAGATGTGGGTCATCTTGTCGGCATAGCCCAGCTGCTGGACAGCGGCAGCGGAGTCGCCGCCGCCGATGATGGTGATGGCATCGGTCTTGGACAGAGCCTCGGCCACAGCCTTGGTGCCCACGGCGAACTTGTCGAACTCAAACACGCCCATGGGGCCGTTCCAGATGACGGTGCCGGCGTCGGCCACAGCGGCGCAGTACAGCTCCACCGTCTTGGGGCCGATGTCCAGGCCCTGCCAGCCGTCGGGAATCTCGCCGGCGGCGACCACCTGGGTGTTGGCGTCGGGGGCAAAAGCGTCGGCAGCCACGGTGTCCACAGGCAGCAGCAGCTTGACGCCCTTCTCCTCAGCCTTCTTGATCATATCCAGGGAATACTGCTCCCAGTCGGCCTCCAGCAGGGAGTCGCCGATCTTGCCGCCCTGAGCGGCAGAGAAGGTGTAGGCCATGCCGCCGCCGATGATGACGGTGTCGGCAATCTCCAGCAGGTTGTTGATGACGCCGATCTTGGAGGACACCTTGGAGCCGCCCAGGATGGCCACCAGGGGACGCTTGGGAGCGGCCAGGGCGCCGCCGATGATCTCCAGCTCCTTCTGGATCAGGAAGCCGGACACGGCGGGCAGGTAGGCGGCCACGCCGGCGGTGGAGGCGTGGGCACGGTGAACGGTTCCGAAGGCGTCGGAGACATACACGCCGTCAGCGCCTGCCAGATCGGCCAGGGCCTTGGCGAAGGCGGGATCGTTCTTGGTCTCGCCCTTATCATAGCGCAGATTCTCCAGCAGCAGGATCTGGCCGGGCTGCAGCGCGGCGGCCTTGGCCTGAGCGTCCTCGCCCACGATGTCGGCGGCCATAATGACCTCCTGGCCCAGCAGCTCAGACAGACGGGCGGCCACGGGCTTCAGGCTCAGCTCGGGCTTCCACTCGCCCTTGGGCTTGCCCATATGAGAGCAGGCGATGACAGCGGCGCCCTGCTCCAGCAGATACTGGATGGTGGGCAGCGCGGCGCGGATCCGCTTGTCGTCGGTGATCTTGCCGCTGCCGTCCTTGGCCATGGGGACGTTAAAGTCGCAGCGCAGCAGGACCTTCTTGCCCTTTACATCGATGTCAGTGACGGTTTTCTTGTTGTAGTTCATAAACGTAAGACTCCTTTCCTGATCTTAGGTCGTTAAGAGTGAGGGATCTTGCAGAGTTTCGGTCGGCGGCACCTTGTCCCGCATCTCTCCCTGATCCAGCAGGCCGGGAAATCCGATCTGCCGCAGGGCCTCGTAGGCCACAATGGCCACCGAGTTGGAGAGATTCAGGCTGCGGGCCTCCTCCCGCATGGGAATACGGATGCACCGGTGGTAATGCTCCATGCGGAACCACTCGGGCAGCCCTGCGGTCTCCTTGCCAAAAAACAGCCAGCACTCATCCCGAAACTCTGCTTCGGTATAAGCGCGGGGCGCTTTGGTGGTGGCCAGCCAGAGATCAGACTTTGCCTGGGGATAGGCCTGAAACAAATCGTCCAGGCTGTCGTGAATCTCCAACTGGAGCAGCGGCCAGTAATCCAGCCCCGCCCGTCTGACCCGGCTTTCGGTGATCTCAAAGCCCAGAGGGCGGATGAGATGCAGCTTGCAGCCGGTGGCGGCGCAGGTTCTGGAAATATTGCCCGTATTCTGAGGGATCTCCGGCTCTACCAGCACGATATGCAGCATAGTCCGGACACCCCCTTTAATCAGGTACATTCTACCCTCTTTTTATCAGAAAAGCAACAGTAAAACAGTCGCTTTAATGCTGTTTTTCCAAATTTTTTCCTCTTCCCTCTCGTCTTTTTGCCCAACTGCCCCCACCGGAAACCATTCCAGCCCCCGCCGGAGGGAAAAACCAGGGTAAAATCTTGCGCGGGAAAACAATGTGTGCTATTGTGTAAAGGATTCCATATAAATCCCCCCATGGAAAGGACAATGATCCGATGAACGAGCTCAAGCGCATGCAGCGCATTGTAATAAAGGTAGGTACTTCCAGCCTCACCCGGCCCGACGGCAGCCGCAACCTGCGGAACATGGATCTGCTGGCCCGGACCCTCTCCGACCTGAAGGGAATGGGCCATGAGATCATTCTGGTCTCCTCCGGCGCCATCGGCATGGGGGCGGGCAAGCTGGGCCTGGCCGCCCGGCCCACCCAGCTGCGGATGAAGCAGGCCGCCGCCGCTGTGGGCCAGTGCGAGATGATGCACCTCTATGACAAGTTTTTCGGCGAGTACGGCCAGACGGTGGCCCAAGTGCTGCTCACCGGGGAGGACGTGGTGGATCCCCACCGCCGGGCCCACCTGTCCGGTACCTTCTCCGCCCTGCTGGGGCTGGGGGTGATCCCGGTGGTCAACGAGAACGACTCGGTCTCCGCCGCCGAGATTGAGACCGGCGAGCACAAGGTGCTGGGAGACAACGACACCCTCTCCGCCGTGGTGGCCGGCCTGTGCCGGGCGGATCTGCTCATTCTGCTCAGCGACATTGACGGCCTGTACGACAGCGACCCCCGCCAGAATCCGGAGGCGAAGCTGATCTCCCGGGTCACCGGCGTCACAGATGAGATCTATGAGATGGCGGGCGGCGCCGGCAGCAAATGGGGCACCGGCGGCATGCGTACCAAGCTGGACGCCGCCAAAACCGCCAACCGTCTGGGCATCGACATGGTGCTCACCAACAGCAACCGGATGGACGCCCTCTACGACATCGCCGAGGGGAAGAGTGTGGGCACCCGGTTCGCGGCGCCCAGGGCGTGAGCGGATACCTTCCGTAACGAATCCCCCTGGCTCCCTCCCTGAGGGAGCTGTCGCCGCAAGGCGACTGAGGGAGTCGCCCCCGGCGCAGATCAATATCTTGCAAAGTGTTCGACGATCACCGAAAGATAGCCTTGAGTTGTCCGCATTTGGCAATCGTATTACCTTAGCGCGGGGCGCGCTCCCTCCGTCACCGCCTTCGGCGGTGCCACCTCCCTCTGAGAGGGAGGCTTAAGCGGCTGCGATTCCTCTGGCTTGTCTCACGGCCTCTCGGTATTCATTATTTTGTAATCGACCATCTCACAAGGAGGAATGTGATTATGACAGCACTGGAGCTTCAGGGCCAGGCCGCAAAGGCCGCCGCCCGCACCCTGGCCATCGCCGGCAGCAATCAGAAAAACGCGGGGCTTGCCGCCATTGCCCGGGCGCTGACCGAGCGCACGGATGAGATTCTGGCCGCCAACGCCTTGGATTTGGAGGCGGCCAGGGCCAGCGGTATGAGCGTCAGCATGCAGGATCGTTTGGCCCTCACCCCAAACCGGATTCAGGGGATTGCCGAGGGCGTCCGCCAGGTGATGGCGCTCCCCGACCCCATCGGCGCCGTCGTCTCCGAGACGGTGCGGCCCAACGGCCTGCGCATCGGAAAGCGCCGGGTGCCCCTGGGGGTCATCGGCATCATCTATGAGGCCCGGCCCAATGTGACGGTGGACGCCGCCGCCCTCTGCCTCAAGGCGGGCAACGCCACCATTCTCCGGGGCGGCAAGGAGGCCTTCCGCTCCAACCAGGTGCTCACCGAGATTATGCGTCAGGCGCTGTCCGATGCCGGCCTCCCCGCAGACGCCGTGTCTCTGGTCCAGGACACCAGCCGGGAGAGCGCCAACGAGCTGATGAATCTGACCCAATATCTGGACGTCCTCATCCCCCGGGGCGGCCGGGGTCTCATCCGGGCGGTGGCCGCCAACGCCCATGTGCCGGTGATCCGCACCGGCGAGGGGGTCTGCCACGTCTATGTGGACGACGCCGCCGACCTGGACATGGCCTGCGAAATCGCCTACAACGCCAAGTGCTCCCGTCCCTCGGTGTGCAACGCCATGGAGTGCCTGCTGGTGAGCCGGAGCGTTGCGGCGGAGTTTCTGCCCCGGATGAAGGCCCGCATGGATGAAAAGCAGGTGGAGCTGCGGGGCGACAGCGAGGTACAGGCCATTTTGGGGGACTGCGTGGTACCCGCCGTGGAGGAGGACTGGGACACCGAGTACGGGGACTATATCCTGGCCGTCAAGGTGGTCTCCGGCGTGGAGGAGGCCATCCACTTCTGCAATCTCCACGGCACCGGCCACAGTGAGTCCATTGTCACCGACAGCTACCGCACCGCCCAGCAGTTCCTGGACGAAGTAGACGCCGCCGCCGTCTATGTCAACGCCTCCACCCGGTTCACCGACGGCGGGGAGTTCGGCCTGGGTGCGGAGATCGGCATCTCCACCCAGAAGCTCCACGCCCGGGGGCCCATGGGCCTGGAGGAGCTGACCTCCAGCAAGTTTGTGGTCTATGGCAGCGGCCAGGTTCGCTGAGGCGCCCGCCATGTCGGATACCATTGCCGCCATCGCCACCGGACAGGTGCGCAGCGCCATCGGCATTCTCCGCCTCTCCGGGCCGGAGGCGGTCTCCGCCGTCTCTGCCTGCTTCACCCCCTTGTCGGGAAAAAAGCTCACCGACTATCCCCCCAGCCGGCTGGTGCTGGGCACTCTGCGGGACAGGGAGGGGGCGGTGCTGGATCAGTGCCTTGCCACCTACTCCCTGGCGCCCCACAGCTACACCGGGGAGGACACGGCGGAGCTCCAGTGTCACGGTTCCCCCACCGTCCTTGCCGCCGGGCTGGAGACCCTCTTTTCCCTGGGCGTCCGGCAGGCGGGGCCGGGGGAGTTCACCAAACGGGCCTTTCTCAACGGCCGGCTGGACCTCATCCAAGCGGAGGCGGTGGCCGACCTCATCGACGCCCAGACTGCCGACGCCGCCCGCAACGCCGCCGGGCAGCTGGGCCAGGCCATGACCCGGAAGATTGAGGCGGTCTCCGACCGGCTCACCGATCTGCTGGCCCACTTCCACGTGGTGCTGGACTATCCGGACGAGGACATCGAGCCCTTTGAACAGCGGGAGATTGAGGAGACCTTGGCAGATGCCGCCCGGTCGCTCCGGAGCCTTCAGGCCACCTACCGCCGGGGCCGGCAGCTGACTCAAGGCATCCCCTGCGCCATTGTGGGCCGGCCCAATGCGGGCAAGTCCTCCCTGCTCAACGCCCTGCTGGGCTATGACCGGGCCATCGTCACCCCTGTCCCCGGCACCACCCGGGACACGGTGGAGGAGCGGTGCGTCCTGGGAGGCGTGCTGCTGCGGCTGATTGACACCGCCGGTCTCCGCTCCACCGGCGACCTGGTGGAGCGGCTGGGGGTGGAGCGGAGCCGGGCCGCCCTGGCCCAGGCGGAGCTGGCCCTGGTGCTGCTGGACGGCAGCCAGCCCCTCACCGGGGAGGATGAACAGATTCTGGCCCTGGCAGCGCAGTGCCCCCACCGGCTGGTGCTGGTGAGCAAGTCGGATCTGCCCACCGTGCTGGAGCTACCCCGAGGCGTGGAGGCAATCACGATCAGCGCCAAGACCGGACAGGGACTGGAGACGCTGGAGGAAACGGTGCGGGGGCTGTTTGCCCAAAGCCTGCCCCGGCAGGGAGAGATGCTCACCAACGCCCGTCAGGCCGAGGCCATCGGGCGGGCCGCCGCCTGCCTGGAGGGGGCCGCCCAGGCCCTGGAGGCCGGGATGCCGCCGGACGCGGTGCTCTCCGACGTGGAGGGGGCGCTGGCGGCCTTGGACGAGGTGACCGGACGGTCGGTGACCGAGGCGGTGACCGGGCGGATTTTCCAGCGGTTCTGCGTGGGAAAGTAAAAAATTGCGGCCGGTCTCAAAAGACCAACCGCTTTTGTATCATGTTTTAAACATCAAAGGCGCCGGAGCTTACGTTCCGGCGCCTCAGCCTGTCAAAAAAGTATGTCTGGCGATTTTAAATGAGGGCTAAAAGTTCAGGAAGCCCTCCGCAGGAGTTTTGTTGCG
>CAMELY010000023.1 GCA_945926565.1 uncultured Clostridia bacterium
CAGGCGCTTGAACTCCATACCCATCTCGTGGAACAGCTTGACATCCATGAGATGGTTCAGGAAGCAGTCCACCTTCAGCACATCACCCTCGGCCAGGATTCCGTCCCTGCGAATCCGCTCTTCCAGCAGTTTCATATGCTCATACTCCTTTTTCTTTGCGCAGCTCTCCCCAGCGCAAATAATGTGCTTTTACTATAACATATTTCCCCCCTGCTGTCATGGTCTCCCGCTCATTTTGTCATGACCGGTTTCGACAAAATTTCAGGCTGCCTTACGGTTTTTCCGGGACAATTTGAATAGCTTTCTTTTCTGTCAGCCCGCTTTTACCGGGCACTGCCGGCCGGTATGGTCGATGGTGTACTCCCCGGTACAGATCAGGTCGGCCACCGTGGTAAAGGTATAGCCCTGCTCCTTCAGACTGGCAATGATGCCCGGCAGCGCCTCCGGTGTGTGAATGGCGGCATTGTGGAACAGGACGATGGAGCCGGGGCCTACCCCATCCAATACCCGCTGGGTGATCTCGGCGGCGGAGAGCTCCTTCCAGTCCAGGCTGTCCACGTCCCACTGGATGGGCTCCATCCCCATGGACCGGATGGTGGTCACCACCGTGTCATTGTAGTCCCCGTAGGGCGGGCGGATCAGCGTGGGCCGAACGCCTGTAATATCCTCAATTTTATCGTTGCAGGACTCCAGCTCAGCGATGATCTGGTCTGCGGAGCACTGGGTCAGATAGGGATGGGTGTCTGAGTGGTTCTGAATGGAATGTCCCGCGTCTGCCAGAGCTTTTACCGATTCTGGGTATTTCTCCACCCAGTCTCCCACCACAAAAAAGGTAGCAGGCACATCATACTCTCCGAGGATGTCGATGAGCTGCTGGGTGTCCTCGTTGCCCCAGGCGGCGTCAAAGGTCAGCGCAACCACCTTTTCCTCTTTCTGGACACAGTAAATGGGCAGCTGCCGCTCGGTGGCCGCCGCGCCCACGGCGTTGGGATGGCTCACCAGCCAGACCATGCCCAGGGCGATGGCGGCACAGGCCAGGCCCGTCAGCAGTCCCCGGCGAAACACAAAAATCTTCATCGCACTCGCTCCTTTCCCTGCCACTTTATGCGCTCCGCCCGTCCTGCATGACCGGAGTCCGCACATGGCACAGCGCGGTGAAAGCCGAAGATCCTGGCTCCGCATTTTCCGTTCTTCCCGGTATAATCCGGGACTTGCCGCCCAAACTAACGCTGAAAGGCGGTGCATCTATGGAACCAATCCATATGACCAATCAGGAATACGGCCAGCTGGTCAACCAGATGTCCAAGGAGTCTCCCAAGGCCCGGGACCTGGTCTGGTCCTTCTGCGTAGGGGGCGGCATCTGTGTGATCGGCCAGCTGCTCAACGGCCTCTACCGCAGTATGGGCGCCTCGGAGAAGGCGGCGGGAAGTTGGGTCACCATCTCCCTCATCTTCCTCTCCGCCCTGTTCACCGGGCTGCAGCTGTATGACAAGCTGGCCAAGCACGCGGGAGCGGGCACACTGGTGCCGGTGACCGGCTTTGCCAACTCCATCGTCTCTCCCGCCATGGACTTCAAGGCGGAGGGCTTTATCACCGGCATGGCGGCCAAGATGTTTCAGATTGCCGGGCCGGTGCTGGTGTTCGGCATCGGCAGCAGTGTGATTTACGGGCTGATTCTCTGCCTGTTTCGGAGGTAAAACATGGACAAAAAGGGGATGAAGCGGCCGGACTGGACAAAAAAGGGCAAGCGCAACGACGCTCCTCCCGTTCCGGAGATTCAGAACAAGCACAAGGGCTGACACTGGTCTTCCCTACTCCGCTGTGTTATAATCCAATCTGATAACACAGAGGAGGTGCGGCAATGCGGATTCTGGTGGCAGAGGACGAGGCAAGGCTCAACGAGCTGATCGTCAAGCGGCTCCGGCTGGAGCACTACAGCGTGGACGCCTGCCTGAATGGGCTGGACGCCCTGGATTATCTGGCCTGTGCTGAGTATGACGCAATCATTCTGGACATTATGCTCCCCGGGGCGGACGGATTTCAGGTGCTGCGGACGCTGCGCGGCCGTCAGGATCGGACGCCGGTGCTCTTTCTCACCGCCCGGGACGGCATTGACGACCGGGTGGCCGGGCTGGACGCCGGGGCGGACGACTATCTGGTCAAGCCCTTCTCCTTTGAGGAGCTGCTGGCCCGGCTCCGGGCGCTGATCCGCCGGCAGAGCGCCCAGGTGAGCAATGTGATCACAGTGGCCGATTTGGTCATCGACTGCGACGCCCGGACGGTAAGCCGGGGCGGGCGCTCCGTCTCCCTCTCCAGCAAGGAGTTCTCCGTGTTGGAATACCTGGCCCGCAACAGCGGACGGGTGCTCTCCCGGGACAAGATCGGTCTCCACGTCTGGAACTACGACTACGAGGGCGGCTCCAACGTGGTGGACGTCTATATCCGCTGTCTCCGGCGCAAGCTGGACGACGGCTTTTCTCCCAAGCTGATTCACACCGTCCGGGGGGCAGGCTATGTCCTGCGGTCTGAGCCGTGAAGCGCTGGTCGATTAAGCTGCGGGTGACTCTGTGGTTTACCCTGTTTATGAGTCTGCTGGTGGCCCTGGCCCTGGGCCTGCTCTTTGTCATGGGCCGGAGCATGGTCTTTCAGACCCTTCAGGAGGATCTGATCCGCGCCGTCACCGACGCCGCCGGGGAACTGAACAGCCGGGACGGGCTGCTGGATGTGTCGGGGCTGGATCCCTTTTCCGACGGGGTTTACCTCACTGTCTATGACGCGGAGGGACACCCCCTCTACGGCAAAATGCCCTATGGCTACGCTGACCGGCTGGCCTTTCAGCACCAGGGCTTTCAGACCTCGGAGCAGTGGTATCTCTATGACCTCTCCCTCACCGTGGCGGGCTACGGCCCGGTGTGGATTCGGGGAGTTATCTCCTGGTCGGCGCTGGAGGGCACCTTCTCCTCCCTCTACCGGCTGGCCCTGGTGGTCTTCCCCCTGCTGGTGCTGCTGGCCGCATTGGGGGGATATCTCATTGTCCGGGCCGCCTTCCACCCCATACGGCAGATCACCGGCACGGCGGAGCGGATCGGCAGCGGCAGCGACCTGACCCAGCGCATCGGACTGGGGCCGGGACGGGACGAGCTGCACCGGCTGGCCGCCGTCTTTGACCACATGCTGGACCGGCTCCAGGCCGCCTTCCAGCGGGAGCAGCAGTTCACCTCAGACGTCTCCCATGAGCTGCGCACGCCGGTCTCCGTCATCCTCTCCCAGTGCGAATACGCCCTGGAGCGGGAGCAGACGCCGGAGGAATATCGGGAGGCCCTCTCCGCCGTCTATGACCAGGCCCGGGGCATGTCCGGCCTCATCAGTCAGCTGCTCACCCTGGCCCGGGCGGATCAGGGCCGTGCCAAGCTGCAGTTGGAGCGGCTGAATTTCAGTGAGCTGGCCCAGTCGGTGGCGGAGCAGATGCAGGAGCAGGCGGCAGCCGCCTCCATCACCCTGGAAACCGACATCCAGCCCGGCATTGTGCTCTGTGGCGATGAGACGCTGCTGATGCGGATGCTCATCAACCTGCTGGACAACGGCATTCGGTACGGCAGGCAGGGCGGGCATCTGAGGCTGGCCCTCTCTGCCGCCGGCGGCGTGGTGACCGGAACCGTGTCTGACGACGGCATCGGCATGACCGCCCAGCAGCTCCCCCACATCTGGGAACGGTTCTATCAGGCGGATCCCGCCCGGGGCGCCAGCGGGGCTGGGCTGGGGCTTGCTATGGTTCGTTTTATCGTCCAGGCCCATGGGGGAGAGATCTCCGTTCGGAGCATCTCCGGAGCGGGCACTGTCTTCACCTTTTCCCTGCCTCTTGAAAAAAAGTGAAGGGCTTCATCTTCCCTTCATCTTGCCCGTGTATACTGTGACCATCACAAGTCAACCCGCTTCACTTGAAAGGATGGCAGCAACATGAAAAACAATCGACTCTTTGCACTGATCTGTACCCTGTCCCTCTCCCTCGCCCTGCTCACCAGCTGCGGCGCCAGTGCCGGCAGCCCGGGGGCGGTCTATCCCCAGCCCGCCGACGAGAGCGCTCAAAACACCGTCACCGGGACGGAGGCCCAGACTGGGCAGCAGGCTGAAACGACGGCTCCCCAGTCTTCCGCAGACAATACCCAAGCCGCCGGGTCCCAGACAGAAACCGGCGTCGCCGTTCAGCCCGGAGGCATCTCTCAGGAGGAGGCCTGTGACATTGCTCTCCAGGACGCCGGTCTCACCCGGGAGCAGGTCACCAATCTGAAGGTGTATCTGGACGAGCACGATCACGACGACGATCACCACGACGATAACCATGACCGCGGCCCCGAGTACGACGTCTCCTTCCAGGTCGACGGCACCGAATACGAATATGAGATCGACGCCGCTGACGGCAGCATCCGCTCCAAAGAGCTGGATCAGAAGCATCAGACCGGCAGCGGCCAGGCCGCTCTCACCCAGGACGAGGCCGCTGAGATCGCCCTCCAGCACGCGGGCTGCACCAGAGACTCCGTCACCAACCTCCGGGCGGAGCTGGACACGGACCATGACCGTCAGGTCTACGAGGTGGAGTTCCACAGCGGCCGCACCGAATACGAGTACAAAATTGACGCAGATACCGGCGACATTCTCAGCTATGACGCCGATCTGGACTGATTCCGACTTGTGATGCACAAATGAAAAACGGCGCTCCCGGCAGAGATTCTGTCGGAAGCGCCGTTTGGTTTTTATGCCTTGGGTTACCGCTTGATGTCGTAGTTCATATTCATCAGGTTGCGGATGCTCTGGACGTCGTCGGTGATGTTGGCGTCGCCGTGGATGGTGTGCTTGATGACGCTGCTGGCCACACCGAAGTTGACAATCTCCATCGCCTTATAGCCCTGCATCATGGCGTAGATCAGGCCGCTGGCAAAGGCGTCGCCGCCGCCCACCCGGTCAAGAATGTTGAAGGTGAACAGCTTGCTCTCAAAGGTGTGGCCCTCGTACCACATAAAGGCCTTGAGGCTGTTCTCGCTGCCGCTGTGGGCGTAGCGGACATGGCGGGCAATGCATTTGAGGTTGGGATAGCGCTGGATGAAGGCCTGGAAGATCTCGTCCTGCTGCTCATAGCTGGGCTGGAGGGGGACGCCGTCCTTCCAGTCTCCCTTGCTGTGGTCCTCCTCGTCCCGCCACAGGTGGTAGGGCTCGATGCCGAAGAGGACATCCACATAGGGCAGGCACTGGGTGCAGAAGTCCCGGGCCTGCTCCCAGGTCCAGAGGCGGCTGCGGAAGTTGCCGTCAAAGCTGACGGTCAGCCCCTTGT
The DNA here is from genome assembly GCA_945926565.1 of uncultured Clostridia bacterium. GTDB lineage: Bacteria > Bacillota > Clostridia > Oscillospirales > Oscillospiraceae > Onthomonas. The sequence continues at coordinate 5,327 of CAMELY010000023.1, forward strand.
CCTTGGCGGTCTTCAGGCAGTCCATAATGAACTGGGCGCAGTTGGGGCCCAGAGCGGGGGTGATGCCGCTCAAATGCAGCCAGTCAAAGCCATCCAGCAGAGCGTCCAGATCCACCTTGGAGAAATCGTATTCGGTGATGGCACTGTGCTTGCGGTCATAGGTGACCTTGCTGGGACGGATGCCGAAGCCGGTCTCCAGGTAATAGGTGCCCAGCCGGTGGGTGGGGGTCTCCTCCGGGGTGGAGAGGATCATAGGGGTGCAGTGGACGTCATTGGAGCGCAGCCAGCGGACGGCGCTCTTGCCCAGGCTGTTGTTGGGCACCACGCTGAAAAAGGTGCTGTCCACTCCCAGATTGGCCAGGGCCAAGGCGATATTCGCCTCGCTGCCGCCGTAGCTGGCCTCAAAGCTGGAGGCCATGCGGATTTTCTCGTAATTGGGCGGGGTCAGGCGGAGCATGACCTCGCCGATGGTGATGAACTTCTGAGGGCTCTTATTTTGGCGCAGCAGGGGATTGAAATGTTCCATGGAAGGGCCTCCTTTTATCTGTCTCGTTCTCCGTCCGGAGCCGATGAATGCTGTTTTTATTGTATCTTTTATTCCCGTATTTTGCAATAGTATTTTTCTGCAAAGTATTCCCGGACTGTGTAAAGTCCTCAACCTGAGACAATCTGCTTTACAGAACCGGTCTCTGCCGGTAAAATAGAGAAAAAGAGCGGCGTTTTCAGCAATGCGCTACCACAGGGAGGGGTTATTCTATGTCAGTCACCGCTGCCGGGTTTGCCGGAGCCGTCTGCGGCTGTCTCTATGAAAAGGAGCAGGAGCGCAGCTTCCGGGACTGCCTGTATTTTTATATTGACGGACGCATTCTGTTTGAACGCTACTGCTACGGAGAGGCGGCGGGACTGGTCTTCTCCGCCTGGGCCGACGGCTTTGACCCGGACGGCGCTGTCCAATGGGGGCCTGAGCCGTTCTATGAGGGCCATCGGGCAGTGCTGCCCAAACGGCTGACCGACGTGCAGGAGGAGGGCCGTGCGCTGCAGTTTGACGGGCTGCGCCGCCGCTATGTCCGGGTACAGGAGCTGGAATCCGACCGGGAGCACGGGTACAGCAAGTGGAAGCTGTTCTGGATCAAGCGAAAGAAATAACCTGATCAGTCACACACAGAACCGGCCGTCTGCACACAGCAGGCGACCGGTTTTTCGCATATCATGCAGTTCACTGCCAAAGCCTCCCTCTCCGAGGGAGGTGGCACCGCCAAAGGCGGTGACGGAAGGAGCGCGCCCCGCGCCAAGGTTATGTAACTGCCATAGCCTGACGAACAAAGCGCATTCTGGGATATCTGAAACATCTTGCAAGGAATCGGTTTGCGCCGGGGGCGACTCCCTCAGTCGCCTTTCGGCGACAGCTCCCTCAAGGAGGGAGCCTCATGGGCAGACCTCTGACAGTCTGACGTGTCAGCACACCGGCAGCAGCGGTCGCAGCTCCCGCCGCAGCAGCCCCTGCCCGCCTTTTTCCGCCGGTAAATGCTTCCGATGGCCGCTCCCGCGGCCAGGGCCAGGATGGCCAGGACGATAGCGGTTCCCATCTCAGATCACCAGCAGGCCGATCCGATAGACCAGCAAGGTCACCAGCCAGGCCACCGCCAACTGGAACAGGGCCACAAAGCCGGTCCAGGCCCAGCTCTTGGACTCCTTGTGGATGGTGGCGATGGTGGCGGCGCAGGGGATATAGAGCAGGCAGAACACCATGAGGCAGAAGGCATTCAGCGGCCCAAAGCCGATGCCCTGGAGCATGGCGGAGAAGGTCTCCATCCCCGCCGGAGAGTTGGCATTGACCACGCCGAAGAGGACGGCACAGCTGGAGACCACCACCTCCTTGGCAGAGATGCCTGCGATCAGGGCCACGGCAATCTGCCAGAAGCCCAGGCCGATGGGGGCGAAGAGGGGCACCATCCACTTGCCGATGACGGCGCCGAAGCTGTCCGCCATGTCCGGGCTGAAGCCGTTGGGGCCGAAGTTGAGCAGCAGCCAGATAATCAGGGTGGCCAGGAAGATGGTGCTGCCCGCCTTGCCCAGGTAGTCCGCCACCTTCTCCCAGACGTAGATGGCCACGGTGCGGCCGCTGGGAATCTTGTAGTCCGGCAGCTCGATGAGCAGGTAGTTGGGCTCCCGCTTCCGGTCAATGAGGTGGAGGATGGCGGAGACGGCGATGGCCACCACAATGCCGATGAGATACATGGAGTAGGCCACCAGCATGGCGTGGTCGCCGAAGAACATCTCGGCAAAGAGGATGTAGATGGTCAGCCGGGCGTTGCAGCTCATAAAGGGAGTGACCAGCATGACCTTGTACCGATCCCGCTTGCTCTCCAGGGCACGGGAGGCCATGATGGCGGGGACGGTACAGCCAAAGCCCAGGATCATGGGGATAAAGGCCCGGCCGGAGAGGCCCAGCTTGCTCATAATCCCCTCCATGACATAGGCCACCCGGGCCATATAGCCGCTGTCCTCCAGCAGCGCCAAGGCCAGGAAGAGGATGGTGATATTGGGCAGGAAGGTGACAATGGTGCCCACGCCGCCGACAACGCCGTCGATAACCAGGGAGTGCACCATGTCGTTCACACCCAGGGCCGCCAAAAGCTGCTCAAGCATGGCAGTGACCCAGTCAATGCCGACCTGCAGATAGCCCTTGAGCCAGTCGCCCACGGTAAAGGTGAGGAAGAAGACTACAGCCATAATGACCAGGAAAGCAGGAATACCCCAGACCGAATGGGTCAGCACCTTGTCCACCCGGGCAGTCAGCTTGTCCTGCCGCTCCTTGTGGAGCAGCACCTCCCCCATAATTTCGCCGATAAAGTCATACTTCTCGTTAATAATCTGGGATTCATAGTCCCGATCCAGCACCTGGGGCAGATCCACGGGGTACTTCTGGGTGATTTCGGTGTCGTTTTCCAGCAGCTTGATGGCGTGCCAGCGGGTTTTGGTGATGTCCGGATACCGGCGCTTCAGCTCCGCCTTGAGCAGATCGATCTTGTCCTCGATCTCATCGGAGTAGACCATGGCGAAGTCGGCGTGGTGATTGTGCCGATGGCGGGAGACACTGCTGTGGTCGTGAATCAGCGGATCCAGATGCTGGCTCTCCCGATGGTGGACGGCGGCGTGAAGCAGCGTGTCCAGTCCGTAGCGCTTGCGGGCGGTCACCGGGATCACCGGGATGCCCAGCATCTCCGGCAGACGGTGGGTGTCCAGCTCCATGCCCCGCTTCTGGACGATGTCCATCATGTTCAGGGCCATAACCACCGGCTTGCCCAGCTCCAGCAGCTGGAGGGTCAGGTAGAGGCTCCGCTCCAGGGCGGAGGCGTCCACCACGTTGATGATCACGTCCACCTCGTCAGAGAGGATAAACTGGCGGGAGACCTGCTCCTCCATAGTATAGGAGGTGAGGCTGTAGGTGCCCGGCAGATCCACCAGACGGATGTTCAGATCCTGGTGATGAATCGCGCCCTCCACCTTCTCTACCGTGACGCCGGGCCAGTTGGCCACCTTCAGGTTGGCGCCGGTATAGGCGTTGAAAAGGGTGGTCTTGCCGCAGTTGGGATTGCCGATGAATCCAATCGTCATATCCTGTTTCATGGCTCTTCCCGCCTCACTTCGATATTTTTGGTAATGTTATAGCCCAGGGCAAACCGGGTGCCCCGGATTTTGACAATCAGGATGCCCTTGCCCTTTCGGTTGACCACGGGAAGCTTGGTCTGGCAGGTCATGCCCAGGGCCTGGAGCCGCCGCTCCATCTGGAAGGGGAGGTGGATCGCCTGAACCGAATAGGTCTCCCCTACTTTTCCCTCACTGAGTACCATAGGTACGCTCCTTTCCCCATGCGGTTTCACAAAAGTTAGCCACACTGAACATTTTGATTATACCTGCTTCCCTATAGAGCGTCAAGCTGAAATCTGACAAAAATCCCCCGTCTTCACGGGGGATTTTGGGGGGTGGACGGGCATTTTGATGGTCCTGTCAGGGCGCGGGAGGGCACTCCCGGCCCAGCAGGCTGTCCAGGGTATTGTGCTCCTGGGCCTCCAGGATCTCTCCGATGAGCAGATTGGAGATGAGAAAGCCCTGGGGCGTCAGGTGCCAGCGGCCCTCCCGCTCCTCCGCCAGGCCTCGTTGGGCGTAGCCCCGGAGCAGAGCCTCCAGCGGGCGGAAATTCATATGGTAGGTGCGGCTGTACCAGTCTCCATCGACGCCGGAGACGGTGCGCAGCCCCAGCATCAGGTATTCGCTCCGCCGCTCCTCTGCCGGAATCTCCTCATCCTCGTCCACAATGGGGCCGCCCTCCTCGACGCCCCTCAGATAATCCTCCAGGCTGCGGACAAAGCTATAGCGCCGGCCGCCGAAGTCGCTGTGAGCCCCGGGGCCGAAGCCGATGTACTCCTCCAGCTTCCAGTAGCGGAGATTGTGCCGGGACTCCCGGCCTGGTTTGGCGAAGTTGGAGATCTCATATTGGCAATAGCCCGCCTGCTCCAGCCGCTGCACCATCCACAGATACATATCCGCCTGGAGGTCGTCATCCGCCAGGGTGAGCTGCTCCCGCCGCTGATAGAGGGGAGTACCCTCCTCCAGCTGAAGTCCATAGCAGCTCAGGTGCTCCGGGTTCAGGGCGATCAGCGCCTCCACGCTCCGCTGCCAACTGGCCATGTCCTGATCGGGGAGGCCGAAGATGAGATCCAGGCTCAGATTGTGAATCCCCGCCTTCCGGGCAATCTCCACCGCCTGAACCGCCTGGGCAAAGCTGTGGGGCCGGCCGATGGCCTTCAGCTCCCTGTCATCGGCAGACTGCACCCCCAGAGACAGACGGTTCACCCCCGCCCGGCGCACCGTCCGCAGCAGCTCGCGGGTGACGCTCTCGGGGTTGGCCTCCATAGTGATCTCACAGCCCCGCTCCAGCCGGTAGAGACGCTTCACCTCCCCCAGCAGCGCCTTCAGCCGCTGGGCCCCGAAGATGGAGGGGGTGCCGCCGCCGAGATAGACTGTGTCCACCAGATACCCCTTGGCCTGGGGAGCCGTCTCCCGCAGGTGCGCCAGCAGAGCAGCCAGATAGCGATCCATCTGATCCTCCCGGTTTGCCAGAGAGTAGAAATCACAGTAGGCGCACTTACTGCGGCAAAAGGGGATATGGAGATAGATGCCCAGCTTTTTGCCCCGCTGGGCCCTGGCATAGGACTGCTGGAGCTTTTCCCGCTCCTTCTGCTGCCGGAGCAGTGTCTTGCGCATGAAAGGTCACCTCACATTGGATTCTCCCTCACATTATAATCAATCTCCCGCCCCTTGGAAAGCGGGAAAAACCGCCTCTTTTGTCGAACCTGTTCTCTGTGGGCGGAAACAAAAAATGTAAAATAAGCTTGACACGTAATGTAAAGGGTGCTATACTTCAATCTGTAAAGCGCACTTTACTTTTTCGCAAAGGAGTCCTCGCATGAACAACCGCATCTCTGAGCTGCGCAAGGCCAGGCAGATGACCCAGCAGGAGCTGGCTGACGCCCTGATGGTCACCCGGCAGACGGTCATCTCCCTGGAAAACGGGCGCTACAACGCCTCCCTACTGCTGGCTCACAAAATCGCCGTCTATTTCGGCCTTACCATTGAAGAAATCTTTTTATTTGAGGAGGAAACGACATGCTCATCAAACTGATCTCCTGCGCCCCTGATTTTGAGACCACCATCAAACGCCGCACCCGCCTGCTCCAGGGGCTGGCCGTGCTGGGCGTCATCGGCCTGGTCTGTTACGCCACCCTGGTGCCCAACAGCTCGCTGCCGGATTTCGTCCAAGGCCTCTACGCCGGTGTCTCCTGCGGGCTGATTATCGCGTCAGCCATCGGTCTGGCCCGGGTGGCATGGCTGAAAAAGCATCCTGAGGCCTGGAAAAAGGCCGCCATTCAGAACAATGACGAGCGGGAGTGGGCGGTGAGCTCCAAGGCCCTCCAGACCGCCGCTCTGGCCACCTTCTTCCTCTCCGTCGCCGCCATGCTCATCGTTGCCCCCTTCAGCCTGGCCGCCTTCTGGGCCCTCTGGGGTGAGATGATCTGCTTCGCCCTGATCCTCCTGATCGCCGCCCAGGTCTACGCCCGCATCCTATGAGCGCCCGGAGACTGGCCATTCAAATTGAGCCGGAGTGGGCCGGACAGCCGGTGAACAATCTGCTCCGGCGGCGGCTGGGTCTCTCCGGCACCCTGCTCCGGCGGCTCAAGTGGCTGGAGGACGGGATTTTGCTGGACGGGGTGCGGGTCACCACCCGGGAGATCGTCCGGGCCGGTCAGACTCTCTCCGTCCGGCTGTCTGATCCCACGGTCAAGAGCGGCATCCCCCCGGTGGCCCTGCCGCTGGATCTCGTCTATGAGGATCGGGACATCGTCATTGTGAACAAGGCCCCCGGTATGCCCTCCCATCCCGGCCCCGGCCACTGGCAGGACAGCCTGGGCAACGCCCTCATGGCCCACTGGCAGGAGACAGACCCGGAGGCGGACTTTCATCCCGTTCACCGGTTGGACAAGGGTACCTCCGGGCTGATGGTGGCCGCCAAGCACCCTTACGCCCAGGACAGGCTCCGTCAGGCCCTCCACTCCGGGGATTTTCACCGGGAATACCTGGCCGTCTGCGAGGGCATGCTCTCCCCCGCGGAGGGCGTCATTGACCTGCCCATCGGCCGGTGCCCGGACTCTGTTCTCAAACGTCAGGTCACCCCGGAGGGACAGCGGGCAATCACCCGATACCGCACCGTAAAGACCGGCTGCGGACGGACCCTGGCCGCCCTCACCCTGGAAACCGGCCGCACTCATCAGATTCGGGTGCACCTGGCCCATCTGGGGCATCCGCTGACCGGAGATTTTCTCTACGGCCAGGAGCTGCCCGGACTGGGTCGGCCCTCTCTCCACAGCTGGAAGCTGGCACTGGCTCACCCCGTCACAGGCGAGGCCCTCTCCTTCTGTCAGCCCCTGCCTCCGGAGCTGGGCTCGCTGCTGGCAGAAGAGCGCCTATGACGCTGCCGATTTCGTCAAATCGTCATGATGGAGATTTATTTCATTCATTTTGTCAACCTTGACACTTTCCATTTTCTGTTGTTCAGACGCAGGGCTGCCGCGGCCCTGCGTTTTTGCTCTCTTTGCACTCTAGCCGAAACAATCCGTTGGCTTGTTCACAATTTCATCATATTTCACAAAAAGATCTCTCAGATATTTCAAATAATGTATTGTCTATTGCAACAGTTTTTACTTGCAATTTTTGGGAGATGTGGTAGAATGCAAAAGCATGCAAATGCATGAAATTATGCAGGCTGCCAAGTCTGCAGAGGGAGTTCTTCTATGGCTGATACCCGTGACACCTTTTTGAGCAAGCTGCTGGACGCCTATGCTTCCAGCTATGATATCGCGCCTGCCCAGCATTCCCAGCTCCCTCTCGCCGCCACGGCTCACTGCCATGTGACCGAGACCCAATACGCCCTTTTCAAGAGTGCCGTCATGAATCATTCCAATAATGACGAGTACGTCTATTTCTTTACCCCGCCCCATCTCACCGATGAACTGTGCCGGCAGTGCATTGACTATGCCTATGAGGACGGTATGGCCAAGATTGACCCCACTGACCACCATATGTGCACCCGGCTGGTAGCACTGTTTCTCTGCGACAGCATGGATGATGCGGCGGCGGAGCGGCTGAAAAAGTGCCGCATCTACAAAAGTTTTCAATTTTCGCTTCAAGGCTGGATGGAATTCCATACGGCCGCCGTCGATTTTGGGAAGGAATCGGTGGTCTCGAATCAATATGGACGGGATACGGCGAAATTTTTGAAAAATGCCCTCCATCCCGAAAAGAAGAAGGGCAAAAATCCTTGGGGCATCATGAAGCAGATGCTCCACTGAAAGAAAAGGAGTGTAGGTATCAATGAACGGTTTAGTACTTCTAATCATCGCCATCGCTGTTCTGGTCTGCGGCTATATCTTCTATGGCGGCTGGCTGTGCAAGCAGTGGGGTGTCGGTGAGAATAAGGAGGAGACCCCCGCTCACACCATGGAGGACGACGTGGACTATGTCCCCGCTAAGGCCCCCGTGCTGATGGGCCACCACTTCTCCTCCATCGCCGGCGCCGGCC